>JAISBH010000302.1 GCA_031266295.1 Oscillospiraceae bacterium
CCCCCCCCCCCCCCGCGATCTTTTGCGACCAGGCCCAATCAATTTTGAGGTATGACTATGGATCCGCGCAGATCCTTGTCCGCCAATCAGGGCTGGCGTTTTTACCGCGGCGAACCGCCTTCAGGGCGGGACGACGTCGTAGCGCGAAGCGACGCGAAAGCGCCGTATGACACTGGATATGACGACTCCAACTGGGAGGTCGTTAACTTGCCCCATACAGTACGCGTCGAGCGGATGATGACGTCGGGCGGGCTTAATTATCAGGGCGAAGCATGGTACCGCAAACGTTTCGTTATATCTGCGGAGATGGCTGCATTGGATCTGCTGTTCGAGCTTGAGGGTGTAATGCAGCGGGCGGACGCGTGGCTGGACGGACAGCCGCTCGGTTTCCGCGAAGGCGGATTCCTGCCTCAGGCGTTCGATCTAACGGGAAAATTAACGCCGGACACTGAGCACCTGCTTGTTATTCGCGCGGATAACTCCGATATGTCGGACGTGCCGCCTGGAAAGCCGCAAGGCGCGCTGGACTTCAACTACTTCGGTGGTCTGTACCGCGACGCGTGGCTTCACGCCGCCGGTAAAGTACGCTTCTCCTATGCGGCGCACGAAGGCAAGCCCGCGTCCGGGGGGCTGTTCGTGACATATCCTGAAGTCACGCCGAACCGCGCGCTTGTTAGGGTTAAGGCTCACGCGATGAATCACACCGACAGTGACGTCAGCGTTCAAGCGTGTTTTGTCCTCACATCGCCGGATGGACGAGAGTTTGCGCAGCAGAGCGACCTGATTAATATTAAGGCGGGCGGGGATGCGGAAACTACAGTTGACATAATCGTATCCGATCCCATGCTGTGGCACCCGCATCACCCGCATTTGCATCGGCTGTCCTCTCAGTTGATCAGCGGCAGGGGAGAAACGCTGGACGAGGCAACGGAGCGGTTGGGCATTCGCAGCATCGCGTTTACTGCTGAAGGCTTCAGGATAAACGGTGAGCCGCTGTTCCTATCAGGCGCGAACAGGCACCAAGAGTACCCCTTCGTCGGTTTCGCGCTGACCGACAGCGTCCAAAAGCGCGACGCGGCCGCGCTGCGTGAAGCCGGAATGATCGCGATCCGAACAGGGCATTATCCGCAGGATCGCGCTTTTATGGACGCGTGCGACGAATTGGGGCTGCTGTGCATCATTCCGACGCCGGGGTGGCAGGTCCATCCGAACAGCGTAAAATTTGACGAGCAAAGTTTCACAAATACGAGGCGGCTGATACGATATAACCGCAATCACCCCAGCGCCGCCATGTGGGAACCTATACTGAACGAAACAGATTACCCTGAATACTTCGCGAAGGCACAACTTGAGATTGTACGCGAAGAAACAGACGGCACAGGTTGGTGCGCCTGCGATGGGCATTACGCGTACTCCAGTCATTACCCGGTAAACTATAGTTTCATGCGCGGAGGATCAGATAAACCCGCGTTCGTGCGCGAGTACGGCGACGCTTTCACGGAGCAGTTCGGGCCGACGGGTACTGTCCGCCGTGTCAGGCGCGGAGAGAATACGGGGTTTTACAGGGGCGGAGAGAGGATGATGATCCGCTCCGCCGAAGAGCGGTTTGAGGATTTCTATCGGCTGCGTTCAACGCCAGGGTTAAACGGAGCGACGATGTGGGCGGGCATCGACCACAACAGAGGTTACGACCTGAACGAGTCGCCATGCGGTATGCTAGACCTGCTGCGACTTCCGAAATACACTTATGAAGTGTACGCGTGTCAGCAGGATCCGCACCAAACTGAGCCGCGCGTATTCATCGCCAACCAATGGACGGCAAACTCTCCGCGCGACATCGTTGTGTATACAAACTGCGACGCGGTGCGGCTGTCGGTTAACGGCCGTGAAGCTGCCACCCTTACTGTTAAAGAAGGGTGGGCGAATACGCGCGTCTATGCCGGAGCGTCATACAGCTGGCGGTTCGGTTCGGAAGTATCAAATCAATCGATACCAGAAGGTGTGCATCCTCCCCTGACATTCAAAGGCATACCTTTCGAGGCGGGAGAGCTGACCGCCGAAGCCATCCTGGACGGGCATCCCGCAGCCGTCTTCAGTGTCCGCACATCCGGCGTTCCCGTTAAGCTGTCGCTCAAGCCGCACTGGTCGGGCGTAAGTGAATGGATCGCCGACGGCAGCGACTTGCTGATGGCGCATGTGTACGCGCAAGACGCTAACGGTACTGTCGTCTGCACGGATGAGCGCGAAATATCGTTTACCATCGATGGCTGCGCTTCTATTGTCGGCGACGGCGATGTTTGGGCGGGAACCAACCCTGTACACCTAGAAGCTGGAGCGTCCGGTGTTCTTCTAAGAGCCGGAGTCACTCCTGGGAAGGTGACGCTGAAGGCGGAAGCCATTGGACTTGAAAGCGCTGAAATTACACTGAATACCGTGCCTAATCCGATCGCGCTGCTTCAGGGACCTGCCGAGAAGGCGCCCGCCTTGAAGCCTGTTTACTCAGCCGATCGCAAGGAACGCTTTTCAGTGATAAATCAAATGCGCGTGGAATCATGGTATAAGCTGGATTTGGGGAAAGGTCAGCCCGTTACAGCGTCTTCATATCAGGAAGGGTATCCTCCAGAGAACGCGGCGCGGGGTATCGCTGCCGAACCATGGATTGCCTCAAGCGCAAACCTGCCTCAGTGGTGGCAGTGCGACTTTGGAACACCAGCGTGGTTCTTCGGCGCGACCGTCTACTGGCAGCATGACGGGCTGTGGTATGACTTTGACATCAGCATTTCCGACGACGGTGAGAGTTGGCGGATAGCCGCGTCCAGCCGCGCGTCGGGGCAGTCATATGTCCCTGTTCATCTGGAGGAACCAGCGCTCACGCGGTTCGCGCGGATTACCGCGCGGGGCGTTTCCGGCGGTCAAGTGCCCATTGGCATCAATATGGTTGAGTTGCACGGGAGGAAACCCGTGAGCGCATAATCCCGCAAACCACTAAAAATCTCAAGGGAAAAGGAGACAGAACTATGAAACGCAGTAAGTGTTCCCTGCTCTGGCTGGCGGTGGCGCTGGCGATGGCGATGGTTATCGGCGTCGCTGGAGCGGCAGCCGCGCCGTCGCCGGACATCTCAAAGCATGTGAAGCTGACAATGTATCTGCTGGGCGATGAGCAGACCGACGAGGCGAAGGTACTTGAAGCGCTCAACGTACAGCTTCAAGAGAAGCTGAACGTCACGCTGGATGTTAAGTACCTGTCATGGGGCGATTACATGACGAAGTATTCGCTCATACTGGCGGCAGGTGAAGGCGTCGACCTTATCTACACATCCTCGTGGGCGTTCTTCACCACCGAGGCGAATAAAGGCGCGTTCTTTGAACTGACACCGGAATTCCTTGAGACCTATATGCCTTTGACAATGGCGTCTCAGGCTGAGGCTAGCTGGAGTCAAGCGTCTATCGGAGGCAAGATATTCGCGGTGCCGCGCAACAATACGGGTCTCGAGTTTGAGAGCTATGTAATGATCCGCAAGGATCTGCGCGAGAAGTATGGCATGGAACCGCCTAACAGTTTGGAAACGCTGGAGGCGTACTTCAAGGCCGTTGTTGACAACGAGCAGGGTATTCTGCCGTATGCCGCGGATTATGACGCGGGCGGTTTCTACGCCGAGGCATTCTCGCAGCCGAACTCGTACTGGGGCGTAGGCCCGGGTTGGGGGTATTCATATACTGAAACGGGCACGGGCGCTCCTGAATTCGATCAGTTGGAGTACACGTGGCTCAGCGAGCGCATCATCCCGTATTTTGAGCTGATGCAGAAGTGGGCGAACATGGGCTTCTGGTCCAAGAACGCCATATCCAATCAGGAAGCGACGCGCGGAGCGTTTGAAAATGGCAAGTCCGCCTCGCTTGGGCAGAACCCCGGCACGCTGTATAACGCTGGAAAGAATCTGTCCAAGAACAATCCCGAATGGACATATGAGGTTTTGGACGTAAACCCCGGTACGCCCCGCCAAGCGTCCATGTACAACGGCGATATGATTGCCATTGCGGACGCGTCCGCGAATCCGGAACGCGCCGCGATGCTGCTTGATCTTCTCAAGAATGACCTTGACGTATATCTGGGCCTCGTTGGCGGCATAGAAGGCGAGCATTACGTCATAAACGAGGATGGATCGCGCGGCCCCGGCCCGAGCGCGGAAAAGTACACGTGGGATCCTGGCACATGGGGGCTGCGCTGGAACGACAGCCTGCTGCCCGTAGACGCGAGCGCGTCGCCGGAGCAGACCGCGTTTGAGAGAGAACAGAAGGTTCTGCTCATTTCACCTGAGAGCACAAACTTCATTTTCGACAGCGAACCCGTAAAGAACGAGTATGCCGCGCTGACGGCTCTGTCTGACGAATATACCGACATGTTCCATCTGGGAATTGTGGCCGATATCCGCGCCACTCAGGCCGAATGGAAAGCCAAGGCGGAAGCCGCAGGCCTTGCGGTTGTTGAGGCTGAGCTTAAGACACAGTATGAGGCGTGGAAAGCCACTTTGGGAGACTGACATCCATATTGTAGGCGCTTCCCGTCTTAAATCGAGGCGGGAAGCGCCTCCGGAGGATAGATAACAAGGAGGGTGAACCTACATGCAAGACAGCCGCGTATCAGCGCTGGCGGGGAATCGCGGGAAAACCTTCCGGCAGATCATACTCGATAACAGCGCGTTCCTGCTCATGATCGCCATCCCCGTCGTCTATGTGATCATATTCTCGTACATACCCATGGGCGGCGTGATTCTGGCGTTCAAAAATTACAAGTATCGCCTGGGTATTTTGGGAAGCCCGTGGGTCGGGTTGAACAACTTCAAGTTCTTCTTCATATCCGGCGCGGCTGGACGCACAATACGCAACACTCTGCTGTACAACACGGCATTCATCGTGCTGGGCATGTTCACGGAGGTCGTGTTTGCTATAATCCTGAACGAGCTGCGCGGGCGCGGGTTCAAGAGAACCGCGCAATCGCTGATGCTGCTGCCGTTTTTCATCAGTTGGGTTGTGGTATCGTCAATTGTGTACAGCATAATCTCCTACGAGCATGGGTTGCTGAACAACATTATCACGGCGTTCGGGGGCTCGCCGGTAAACGTATACGCAAAGCCTACGGCATGGCCGTTTATAATGGTGTTCCTGAGGTTGTGGAAGGGCGCCGGGTACGGCTGTATCATATATCTTGCAAACATTACATCCATCGACCCTGAAATATACGAAGCCGCCGAAATCGACGGCGCGAACATCTGGCAGAAAACGCGTTCCATCACGCTGCAGCATCTGCGCTCAACCATGGTGATAATGCTGTTGCTGGCAATGGGCGGCATGTTCAGGGGCGACTTTGGCATGTTCTACCAGATGGTTAAGAATAACGGAGTTCTCCTGCCGTATACCGACATAATCGACACATTCGTGTTCCGCGCGCTGCTGTCCAGCGCGGATGTGGGTATGTCAGCCGCAAGCGGCTTATTCCAAAGCCTTTTGTGCCTGATCACGATTCTTTCAGCCAACTTTGTCGTCACCAAAATCGACCCTGACTATGCGTTATTTTAAGGAGGTGGATGCTCTGTGGCACAGCAATTAACAGCACGACGGAGCAGCATC
>JAISBH010000318.1 GCA_031266295.1 Oscillospiraceae bacterium
GAGTATTATGTTGCGCAAGGCTAAACTCCACGTTATCCTTAATGCTTCGCAAGGCAAAACTCCCATTACCCGTAACGCTGCGCAAGTCACTGCTCCAGCAACTCTCCATGCCGCGGGCTTTCCCCTTCGTTCTTACTGATAGGAGGACGCTATGACTCAAGTTGGCTCTTTGAAATCGCGGAAACAGTCGCGCCGTTGGCAGGATCGTCGACTTGCGCCTATGCCTGGTATCGAACCGCGCCTCAAACCTGTCGATAAAGGCGTCCTTCTCACCCTTGCCTTGCTGCTTATGGCCGGTCTCGTCGTCCTTTTCAGCGCGTCTTACTACGTATTCCAGGATCAGGGCGATGCGCTCACTAAGGTCAAACAACAACTCTTCGGCATCGTTATCGGCGCGGTAGCTATGTTCGTTCTCTCCCGCATCGACTATAACTTCTGGCGCAAAACTTGGGTCGTCGTTTCTATGCTAGTCGTAGCCGCAGTCCTCCTCATCCTCGTCTTAGTCCCTAGTATCGGCTCGCGCATGAACGGCTCCCGCCGCTGGATCCTCGTCGCCGGCGTCAGCTTCCAACCTAGCGAGTTCGCCAAGTTCGCCATTGTCTTGTACATGGCCCATGCCTTAACCCGTATCGGCGACAACATCATGCGCTTCTTCCGCGGCATCATCCCTGTGCTGATCGTCCCCGGCGCCGCGTTTCTCCTCATCCTCGAACAGCCCAACCTTTCCACCGCAGGCAGTATTATCATCGTCAGCATCATAATGATCTATATTGCCGGCGCAAAATTCAGACATCTCGGCCTGCTCGGCATTGCTGGCGCGGCCGTAGGCATCTTCTACGCCTGGAGCGAACCATACCGTCGCGACCGCCTCCTCTCCTTCCGCGACCCCTTCGCCATGATGCGGGACGAAGGCTACCAGCTCGCCCAGTCCCTGATAGCGTTCGGTTCGGGCGGCCTGTTTGGTATGGGTCTGGGCCAGGGCCGCCAGAAAATGGCCTACCTCCCATACCCTGAAAGCGACTTCATATTCGCCATCGTCGGCGAGGACTTCGGGCTTCTCGGCTGCATCGTGGTCGTCGCGCTCTACCTGGCGTTCATATTCGCCGGGATGCGTGTCGCCCTGAACTGCCAGGATAAGTTCGGCTCACTGCTCGCGTCCGGCATCACAATGATGATCGGCATCCAGGCTCTATTGAACATGGGCGTCGTGATCGGTCTGCTCCCCACAACCGGCCTGCCGCTGCCGTTCTTCAGCGCGGGCGGCACGTCGATCGCGGTATTCATGGCCGCGATCGGGATACTGCTTAACGTATCCAGGAGCAATGAAATGGTCGTTGTGTAGCCGTTTATGCGCTAATCTAGCGCTGTGTATGGCATGTCTTTCACGCGAAGCCCTCGAGCGCATACCGTGTAATGGGTAAGCAATGCGTGGGAGGTATGGAACGTGCAGATATTCCGGATACAGGGCGGATCGCGCCTGAGCGGCGAGGTCAAAATAGACAGCGCGAAAAACTCGGTGCTGCCAATATTAGCCGCGTGCGTGATGACTGAGGAACCGGTAACGCTGCTCGACGTGCCCAACATCGAGGACGTTGCGAATATGATCGAGATCCTGCGCAGTATCGGCGCGGATGTCGTTCGCGAGAAAAAAGCGGTGACGGTGCGCGCGAAGGGCAGTCTTACCGACGAACTGCCAGAGCGGCTGGAGAAAACCCTACGGGCAAGCGTGTTCCTTGTTGGACCGATGCTGGCGCGCTTGCGCCGGGTAACGTTCGGTTATCCTGGCGGATGTGAGATTGGATTGCGTCCTATAGACCTGCATGAACGCGGACTGCGCGCGCTGGGGGTGGTCATCGACGAGAGCAGCGGCCGTCTGCGCTGCGATGGCGGCTCTATGCGCGGCGCGGAGATCCATTTCGACTATCCAAGCGTGGGCGCGACCGAGAACATCATGATGACTGCGGCCATGCTGCCTGGCAAGACCATCATCCATAACGCGGCGCGCGAACCGGAGATCGTCGATCTGGCGCGGTTCATGAACGCTTGCGGCGCGAGGGTCAGCGGCGCGGGGCGGCAGATCGTGACCATACAGGGCGTGAAGCGTATGCACGGCGTTACATATAAGCCCATCCCCGATCGCATTGTCGCCGGAACCATGCTCGCGGCGGCGGCGATCACGGGCGGGGATATATATCTGACCAACGCGCCCGCCTCAGACATGGTCGCGCAGATCGCCAAGCTGCGCGATATGGGCTGCGACGTCCATGACGGTCAGGATACGCTTCGCCTGCGCGCGCCGAAGCGCCTTCGTTCTTTCGGAAAGATTCAAACCCAGCCGCACCCGGGATTTCCCACGGATATGCAGGCGCCCATGTTCGCGCTGGCGACAGTCGCGGACGGCTCCAGCGTGCTTATGGAAACAGTATTCGAGAGCCGGTTCCAGCACGCGCACGACCTGATGAACATGGGCGCTGACATCACGCTGGGCGACCGCATGGCCGTGGTGCGCGGTGTTCAGAGGCTGCATGGAGCGCGTGTAAAGGCGCATGACCTCCGCGCCGGAGCCGCCATGACGATAGCGGCCCTGGCTGCGGAAGGCACGACGGAGATTACGCAGATCGGCCAGATAGATCGTGGTTACGAGGCGTTGGAAGCGTCACTGCGGTCATTGGGCGCAAGGGCGATCAGGACGGCGGAATAAACCGCAGCAGCGCGGCGTTCCCATTAAAGGAAGAGGAGAATATACTAATGCAAACAGGGATTCAAGTTGAGAAGAAGGCGCGCGGGATAACCAAGCCCGGCTGGATCGCGGCTATAACGCTGCTAAGCCTGGCGCTGATCGGATCGTGGGTGGCGTCGAGCACGCTGTTTGTGGTCGGGTCGATTCTGGTCGAGGGAAACGATACGCTGTCCAGCCAGGAGATCATCCGATTATCGGGACTTAAATTCGGACAAAGTATGCTTTCACTGGATTCGGACAAGGTAAAGGCGAACATCGAGTCGAATCCTTATATACGGATGTCGGGTCTGTCGCGCGAATACCCGTCGCGCGTCGTAATAAAGGTCGAGACGCGATATCCGGCCGCGATATTCCCGCGCGTCGGCGGCGATTCGCTCATCGTCGATTTCGACGGAAACGTGATGTCGCTGGCTAGCCAGACGGGCGCGCCGCCGGAACTAACGTACGTCTCCAACGCCGATATCCCGGATTCGCTTGCTCGCGTCGGATCGAATCTCTTGAGCGATAACGCGCCGGAATCGACGCGCGCCGCGCTCGCAATCCTGAACGTATTAAAATCACAGGACGCGCTCGGCACAATATCGGAATTGAATGTGAAAGAATTGGACAATCTGTTTTTTGTAACACTAAGCGGGATTAAGGTGATGCTTGGTCGGCTGGATGATCATCTGCCTGAAAAGATCGCCTTGATGCGCGCGGTGCTGCCGGAACTGGACAAAGAAGGCGTGCGCGATGGTCTGCTGGATGTAACGGCGGGCAATAAGGCAGACTACAGACGGATATCGTCGCGATGACAACCGCGTCAGTCATGCCGAACCAAGATAGACCGTCGGTCTGAGCGATACCGACGATCGGTCTAGTTCGCGAACCTCGTCGAAAAACAAGACCAACGGTCGGGATGTTATTCGATGTGTGGCGCGTTTTGCCGGGAAGCTATTCGTCAGTGTGCGCGTTTATATGGTAAATTAATAGAGATTTGGATAATCCTACCTTGCAAATTAGGCAAGGAAAGGGTACAATACAGCAATGAGCGACGCGGCTGATCCAGCTGTGTACAGCCGGAACGGTCGGTTTGACTAGAGGAGGGGGCCTGGCGTGAAGAGCATGGCGGCGGCGATCGACTTTGGCACATCCAAAGTGGTAACGCTCGTGGCGGAGTCCAGCGGTTATCACCGCTGCGACATTATTGGCGCTGGCGTCGCCTCCTACGACGGGTTTACGGAAGGATACTGGAATGTGCCCGAGCTGGTGGACGAGGCGATAGGCAAATCTATACGCCAGGCGGAAGCACAGTCGCACCGGCGCATACGCGAGATCCATGTCGGTGTGCCGGGAGAATTCTGCCGGGTTTACGTAACCGAGATCCAGCTCCAGCTGCAGGGATTGGATCCGCACGTCACCCCGGCGGATATAGAGCGCGTGTTCCAGATGGCCGACCAGGAGATACAGCCCGTGCGCGGGGTGATGATCCACAGAAGCCCGGCGTGGTTCATGGTCGACGAGGGTAAGAAAACGATGGAGCCGGTGGGACTAAAGGGCGGGGTTCTCCGCGCTTTGGTCTCGTTTGTGGTGACAGACGAGTTCTTTTTGAAAGATATTACGCGACGAATGGAGAAGATGAACCTAGATGTAGCGGGCTTCTTCTCCTCCCCGATGGGCGAGGCGCTGCTGTTTCTGCCCCAAGAGGATCGCGACCGCACGAGCGTGCTGATCGACATCGGCTACCTTAGCATGGAGGT
>JAISBH010000019.1 GCA_031266295.1 Oscillospiraceae bacterium
CAGGGCGCCTTCGTCAATACCCAGCGCCTCGGTTGAGGTGAACAGGCTCATCACCTTCGGGTCGTTGAGCTGGATCGACCGCGCGCTGACGCCGGTCAGGTCTTCCAGCGTCTTGATCATTGTCGGATCGTCATGCCCGAGTATGTCCAGTTTGACCAGTATATCGTGCATCGACGCGAAGTCGTAGTGGGTCGTGACCGTGCCGCTATCCATGTCGTCCGCCGGTCGCTGCACCGCCGTGAACTGGCATATGTCATAACCCTTTGGCAGCACGACCATCCCTCCCGGATGCTGTCCCGTCGTGCGCTTCACTCCGACGCACCCCAGCGCGAGACGCTGTTTTTCCGCTGCGGTCAGGGATAGATGCTGCTCCTCCGAGTACTTGTTCACGATGAACAGCGCGGTCTTCTCCGCCAGCGTGCCGATCGTGCCCGCGCGGAATACATGCCCCTCGCCGAACAGCGTCTCGACCGCCTTGTGCGCGACTGACTGATACTCGCCTGAGAAGTTCAAATCGATGTCGGGCACCTTATCGCCCTCGAAGCCCAGGAACACCTCGAAGGGGATATCGTAACCGTCGCGGATCATCTCGGCGCCACATTGCGGGCAGTCTCTCGGCGGCAGGTCGACGCCCGTGCCCGCGCCCGTATCGCGCGTGTTAAAGTCACTGAAACGGCATGACGGACAGACATAATGAGGCGACAGCGGGTTGACCTCAGTGATGCCGTTCATCGTCGCGACCAGCGATGATCCCACCGAGCCTCGTGATCCGACAAGGTAGCCGTCCTCCAGCGACTTGGCTACCAGCTTCTGCGCGATGCTATACAGCGTCGCAAAGCCGTAGCCGATGATGGCCTTCAGCTCCTTAGCGAGCCGCGCCTCGACGACATCGGGCAGCGTATCGCCGTAGCGTTCGCGGGCGACGCGGTACGTCCGCTCCTTGATGTCGTTCGCCGCCTCCGGCCATTCAGGCTGGAACGTCTGCTTCCCTTCTGGATGAACGGGAAATAGCCGCACCGGCTCCAGCGATTGCGCGATCTTGACCGGGTTGTCGATCACAACCTCGCGCGCCCTCTTCTCGCCTAGGTATGCGAATTCGTTAAGCATGTCGTCCGTCGTGCGGAAGTACAGCGGCGCTTGCTCCGCCGCATCCTTGAATCCCTTGTTAGTCATCAGCACCTCGCGGTACTTTGCGTCCTCGGGGTTCAGGAAGTGCGTGTCGCCCGTCGCCACGACGGGCTTGCCTAGTGAATCCGCCAGCGCAATGATGCGGCGGTTGATTTCGTGCAATCCCTCCGCGTCCTTCACACGCCCGCTGCGGATCAGGAACTCATTGTTCCCGTCGGGCATTATCTCGAAGAAATCGTAGAACGAGCCGATCTTGCGCAGCGCGTCGTCGTCCTTGCCGTCGAGCACGGCGCGGTACACCTCCCCGCTCTCGCACGCCGATCCCAGCAGCAGGCCCTCCCTCAACCGGCTGAGCAGCGGGCGCGGTATCCTCGGCCGCTGATTATAGAAGTAGCGCAGATGCGCCTCGGATATCAGTTTGTTCAGTTGGGTCATGCCGTCCTGATTCTTCACCAGGATGGTTATATGATAGCTGCTGCTAAGCGACGAGCCGCCGGTGAGACTGTTGATCTCCGCGAGCGTATTCACGCCCTTCGCGCGGCACAGTTCCAGCATCTGGTTCAGCACCTTGGCCGTGGCGCGCGCGTCGTTCACCGCGCGGTGAGCGCCCTTGAGCGGCACATGTAGGTGCTTGCATACCGCCGCTAGGCTGTAGCTCCTCCACCCCGGATACAGCCGCCGCGCTATTGCCAGCGTGTCGATCACCGGCTGCCGCCATTCGACGCTGACGCGCTTGAACTCAGCGCGAAGGAATGCCAAATCGAACGCCGCGTTGTGAGCCGCGATGGGGCTGTCCCCTAGAAACGCAGCGAACTCCGCCGCAACATCCTTGAATGTCGGCGCGTCCTGCAGCATCTCATCCGTGATGCGGTTGACGCGGCTGGCGGCGGCTGGCATCGGTCTGAGCGGGTTTATCATCCGCGCGAATTCATTGACGATCATGCCGCCGCGCGTGCGTACCGCACCAATCTCGACGACGCGGTCCTGCTCGGCGCTTAGACCCGTAGTCTCAAAGTCTAGCGTGACGATATCGGTATCAAGACCGCGCTCATCCCCGTCGGCGACCAGTTCCGCCTCGTCGCACAGATAGCCTTCCATCCCTGGGATGAACTGGATCTTGTGTTTCTTTGCGGCGGCGAACGCCTCCGGGAACGCCTGTGTGACGCCGTGATCCGTTATCGCGATGGCTGGATGCCCCCATGCCGCAGCCTGGGCGATCATCGTTTCCGCCGCCGTCACTCCGTCCATGCTGGACATCTGGGTGTGCAGATGCAGCTCGACCCGCTTCGCGTCGGCGGTATCGTTCCGGATAGGTCTGGCGCCTTCGGAGCGGTTAACGTCGGTAAGCATCAGCACGGGTTCGTTGGTGAATTTATCCAGCTCCGATGCGCCGCGCACCTTCACGAACATGCCCGGCGTGATCTGGGACGCGACGAGTTCCGGCGGGTCCTTCTTTCCGGGACGCAGGAACGCCTTGCATAACACCGCGCTGGTCTTATCCGCCAGCAGGAAGTTCAGTATCCACGCGTCGCCACGTACCGCGCGATGATCGCATGAGAGTATCTCCCCCTCAAAGACGAATGCGGAGGGCGCATTCTCACCTTCAACGTTGAACATAGCAACGTCAGACGCCGCCGCGCTGATCTTCTGGCCGCATAGCACATGTCCCAGCACAGGCTGCTCCTTCTTGGGCGCTGGAGGCGGCGCGAACTTGGCGTCCTCTTCCAATTTTTGCGCACGCAGGGACTCCAGACGGCGCGCCTGTTCTTCCAGATCGCCGCGATCCAGCAGCGTAACCGGCATTCGAAGCTGGAACACATCCCACAATAACCGCGATAATCGCGCGGGTAGTGCAGTTTCGGCGAAGTAACGGCGGTTGGCTTCGGATTCGGCGGTCAGCATCAGCGAGGCGGTTCCTCCGGGATCGTCCCTGACCTCCCATCGCGTATTGACGAGCATTGAGCGCAGACCGGGGTTGCTGCGCGACAGGCAGTCCGTCAGAAATGCCGCGAAACCCTTCGGTTCGCGCTTGAACGAATCGGCCAGTGCGGGACTGGTTACGCGCAGCGACACGCGTGTTTCGGGGAACACTCGCTGGAACGCCTTCTTGATCGCGAGATACTCGTTCTCGGCGCACAATTCGGACGAGGTCAAGCGTATCAGCATCCGCCCGCCGCCGCGCGTGAGAACCACGCGATCCAGCTCCAGACGATCGGATGAGAGATCTTTTGTCAGGATGGATTTCCAATTCGTGCCGCCCATGTCCTACCCCCGCGCGTCTTTCAGAAGGATCTCCTGCGGATATGAGCCGGGTTCGCCCCATCTCCGCTCTATCGCGTCGATCAAGGCCTGCGCGGGATCGCCTCTTACCGGTATGGGGGGTTCACCCTTGACGAACAGCGCCACTCCGTCCGGAGCGCCCGCTATGCCTATATCCGCCTCGCGCGCCTCGCCGGGGCCGTTGACGACGCAGCCGAGCACCGAGAGCGACATCGGCGTGCGGATATGCTGGAGCCGCTCCTCCAGCGCCTGGACGGTGCGGATCACGTCGAAGCCCTGCCGCGCACAGCTGGGGCAGGAAACGACGCGCACGCCGCGATTGCGGATGCCCAGCGCCTTCAGGATCTCGAATCCGACGCGGACCTCATCCTCGGGCTCGGCCGAGAGCGAGACGCGGATCGTGTCGCCGATCCCGAACCACAGGAGCGAGCCGATGCCGATCGCCGACTTGACCGTACCCGCGACGAACCCGCCCGCCTCGGTGATGCCGAGGTGCAGCGGGCAATCGACCATCTCGGCGAGCTGCTGATAGGCGGCGACCGCGAGGAACTGGTCCGACGCCTTCACCGCCACCTTATATTCGTGGAAATCGTGATCCTGCAGGATCTTGATATGATCCATCGCGCTTTCGACCAGCGCTTCCGGGCAGGGCTCGCCGTATTTTTCGAGCAGGTCCTTCTCGAGGCTGCCCGCGTTCACGCCGATGCGGATCGAGCAGCCATTGGCCTTGGCCGCCGCGATCACTTCCTTCACGCGCTCCTCGGAGCCGATATTGCCCGGATTGATGCGCAGGCAGGCCGCGCCCGCATCCGCCGCTTCCAGCGCGCGCTTGTAATGGAAATGGATGTCCGCGACGATCGGCACGCGCGACGCGCGCACGATCTGCTTGAGCGCCGCTGTGCTCTCCACATCGGGGCAGCTCACGCGGATGATATCGACGCCCGCATCCTCGCAGCGGCGGATCTGGTCGATCGTCGCCTTGGCGTCGCTGGTCAGCGTGTTGGTCATCGTCTGGACGGTGACGGGCGCATCGCCGCCGACGGGAACGTTGCCCACCATGATCTGGCGGCTTTGACGGCGCACGAT
>JAISBH010000191.1 GCA_031266295.1 Oscillospiraceae bacterium
TCGGTTCGCAAACCGAACAGCGTCCCGCCGCAGCGGACAGCCGGATGTTGCATTGCGCAATATAGATGTAGCATTGCGCAACGCTGCGCTTGGGTTGCGTCGTGTAACCCTCGGTTGTCCGCTGCGGCGGGACGCTGTTCGATCTGCGGATCGAATGCGCTTTAAGTTTGTGGCGCCCGCCACAATGGTGTTGGTTGTCAACTTCTTTATAGCGTTTTTATCGGCGGGCGCCGGAATTGGAACGGAGGGAACGTTGGGATGAGGAACGACCCTGCGGGGAGCCTGGGACTCTGTCCCAGACCCTGCGAAGGGCTATCCGCCCTTTCGAATCCTGACCAGGCTTCGCCTGGACCATCGTGATACACAATCTACCGGCTCCGGACTGCCAGTTGTACCTGGATAGTCTATCTCGTAGCGTAACCGGTTCTCCGTTGCTTGCGAACTACATCGTAACCGACAACCCTCATCGCCCTCCTAGGGGGAGATGTTGAGGCGCGAAGCGCGAAGCGGGCGCGTATCTGCAGAATCCCGAAGGGATTCTTACCAATTTCCGCAGCGGCAGAGGGGGTTTTCCCTCCCGAATGCGCCAGCAATCCCAAATTTGGAATTGCTGTTTTACCGCGACGTGCGGTTGACAGCCGCTCCATCTGCGTGTATAATTTTTAATATAACTTGTACCTGTAGCTCAGTTGGATAGAGCGACAGACTCCGACTCTGTAGGCCGCAGGTTCGAATCCTGTCAGGTACACCATATTCCGACGAAGGGATTGATATAATCCCAGTCGACGAAGAAGCTTTTGATTTCAAAGGCTTCTTTGTTGTTTTATCCGATTTTGGACGGGCTTTAATGTATGAGTAGCCTGCCATGCTAGTTCCAGTATCAAACGGGACGAAACCTGGGGTTGCCAGGCGTGGTATAATGAATAAGCAGCGAACAGATCGTTGTTACTTAGCGCTTCAAGTCTGTTGATCCTCATTCGTTCTGCTTCCACGCCTCTCTTTGTAACACTTTTGCTCCTTCCTGTGAAATGGCCCTAGCACCGAAATCGAAAAACCTCATCGCGTTTGCCTTGTAAGTCTTCACTCTCTCGACTCTCACTGGGATTGGCGGTTGAAAAGAAGCGCAGGATTCCTCTCGCCAGCTATTTTTTCTAGACCTATTGACAGACCTGCTGGTCAATGATATCATAACACTTGAACAGTTGCTCATATGTATGTCGTTCATGTTCGGGGGTTGATCGATATGGAATACCGTGACGCGGATCGCTGCGAGATATCCGCCGTGCACACCGAAACCGTGGAGCGCGTGCGCGACAGGATGCCCAGGGATGAAACGCTGACGGATCTGGCCGATTTGTTTAAGATGTTCGCCGACTCGACGCGCGTTAAGATACTCTACGCGCTGCACGCGGCGGAGGAGGCATGGGACGAGGGCGGTCAGGCAAGCGGCGCGCGGCGCGGTGAACTGTGCGTGTGCGATATCTCGGCGCTGCTAAGCATGACCAGTTCCGCTGTGTCGCACCAGCTGCGCGCGCTGCGCCAGACGCGATTGGTTAAGCACCGCCGCGACGGCAAGATCATCTACTACTCGCTGGACGACGAGCACGTAAGCTCGATATTCCAGCAAGGGTTCGAACACGCGATGGAGCGGGGGTGAACGCAAACCCCAAGCGCCACGACCCTAGCCTGAAAACTGGCAAGCATTGCTTGCCTATATAGAGTATTATATGAACAATTGTTCAAGCGTCGCATTATATAGAGTATGACTAATACGTTAGGAGGCGTGGTTATGAATAGCTCGGCGGATCTCAGATGGGAAAACGACGTCGCGGCGTGCTCGTGCGGACATTGTCATCATCATGAGGCTGCGAACGACTATGAGGATCGCGAGGGAGAACAAGGCGGCGGACTGATACGGCGTTATGCTGTGGACGCACTGGGCGCCGCCGTATATATTGCGGCATTCTTTATCAGCGGCAGGCTAGCTGGCGAGACTGCCGGCGTGGCGTGCTTCGTTGCGGCGTACCTGCTGCTGGGCTGGCGGATAATCCTGACGTCGACGCGGAGTCTGGGCAGGCTGTTCAGCCGGAAAACCGCGCGCGGCGAAGGCGCGTCGGCGCTGCTGGATGAGAATTTTTTGATGACGATAGCGACGATAGGCGCGCTGGCGATCGGCGAGTTCCCGGAGGCCGGCGCGGTCATGCTGCTATATAGAATCGGCGAGGAACTGCAGAACCGTGCGGTTCAGGCTTCGCGGCGGTCGATACGTTCGCTTATGGATCTGCGTCCCGACAGCGCGAATGTGCTGAACGGCGACGGCACGATCTTGACAGTCGCGCCCGACGACGTCAGGGTGGGACAGCGGATACTGGTTCGTCCTGGAGAGAGAATACCTCTGGATGGTATAGTAATCAGCGGCGAGTGCGATCTTGATACAGCTGCGCTGACCGGGGAGAGTCAGCCGCGATCGGTCGCTCCCGGAGACGAGGCGCTCTCCGGCTCGATCGTGATAGGTGGCACACTGACGATCGAGGTCACTAGCGCCGCCGGTGAATCCATCGTCTCCAAGATTCTTGAGATGACTCAGAAGGCTGCGTCGCGCAAGACCAACGCGGAGCTGCTAATAACGCGCTTTGCGAAGGTGTATACGCCCATCGTGGTAGGAGCGGCGGCGCTGCTGGCGTTGATCCCGGCGATGTTGGGTATGCCGGCGGGTGAGTCGGTCAGGCGGGCGCTGGTGTTCCTGGTCATATCGTGCCCGTGCGCGCTGGTGGTATCCATTCCAATGGGATACTTCGCCGGACTGGGCGCGGCGTCACGCCGAGGGATACTGGTAAAAGGCGCGCGATACCTCGAGTCGTTGAACAAGGTGGATACGGTGATATTCGACAAGACGGGCACGCTGACCAGGGGCAAGTTCGAAGTCGCGCAGATAGACGTCGAGGCGGGCGTATTAAACCGCAGCGCCGTATTAGAGGCGGCAGCGTATGCGGAGTGGGATTCGTCACATCCGATCGCCCGGTCGATAAAGTCGGCGTGGTTGGCTGAAGGCGGCACTGTAGATCCGGGGAGGCTGGCCGATCGGACGGAGCGCGCGGGGTACGGGGTGCGCGCGCTGCTGGACGGGCGCGAGGTCTTGGCGGGTTCCGACAGGCTGCTGGAAGAGTCGGGGGTGGATTGTCCAGCGTTGGGGAACGATTCGACTACAGTTGGGGTTGCGCTGGACGGACGCTATTTGGGCCGGATTGTGCTGCGGGACGCCATCAAGCCTGACGCGGCGGAGGCGGTGAGGCGGCTGCGTGCGCTGGGGGTGCGCGAGGTGGCGATGCTCACGGGCGATACGGCTTCGGCGGCGGAGTTGGTAAGGAATGAACTGGGGCTGGATACGGCCGAGCCGGGGCTGTTGCCGCATCAAAAGATGGAGTCGCTGGAGCGGAGGATGGCCGGTAAAAAGGACGCGGGCGCGATAATATTCGTGGGCGACGGTATAAACGATGCTCCGGTGTTGGCGAGGGCGGATGTAGGCATAGCGATGGGCGGTCTGGGCGCAGACGCGGCGCTGGACGCTGCGGACGCGGCGTTAATGACGGACGAACCCGCGCGGGTAGCGGAGTTAATCAGCATAGCCCGGCGGACGCGGCGGATAGGTATAGAGAACATCACGCTAGCGCTAGGGGTCAAGGCCGTGCTGATGGCGCTGGGCGCGGCAGGCTTTACCCCTCTATGGCTGGCGGTCTTCGGCGACGTAGGCGTAGCCCTCTTGGCGGTAGCGAACGCGATGCGTGCGGCGCGGCCCATACGACCGTTATAGCTGGCTGTCGCGCGGCGCGCCGTCACTCACGTCCCCCTCCCGACCTCCCCGGGGCTTAGAACGGGGGACGACGGGGTTAACCCCCTCTGTCGCTGCGGCGACATCTCCCCCTAGGGGGGCGATGTTAGAGGAGGAACCGGTTGCGTTACGGATAGACTATCGAACACGATGGGCTGGGGGAACCGGTTGC
>JAISBH010000220.1 GCA_031266295.1 Oscillospiraceae bacterium
ATTAATTGAAAATTACCAGAAAAGGAGGAAAATTGTTGAGGAGGTGATTGAAGTGAGGTTCCTGATACGGCGGTTGAAAAAACTTGAGGATGGAAGGCGGCCCTGGAAGACAAAAATACCCGTTGTATGAAATCCTGACAATCACTACTTTGATAGTGGGAATAGACGTGTAAGCGCATGGGAATTGTTGCCAGGCAAGGAATTTTTGGAGGGGATTGGTTGTCAATTTCTGCCAATTAACTGCAGACAAATATAGATTAACATGGTATAATGTCTTCATCAAACAGCTTGGAGGCGGCGTATGTTCCTGCGTAAGCAAAAACTTCCAGCGGCAGAGTCTTGCTGAGCATTGCCCGCTCGTACAGAGTGAGCGGCGGCAAGTCGCCGCGTTATGAGATCGTTGAGAAGTTGGGTTATCTTGATGAGCTTGAAAAGACAATGCCGAACCTTATTGAGCATTTCACTGCGCAAATTGCCAGCATGAATCAAGGGCAGTCCTCTCGCGCGAACGTGCTGGCGACAAAAAGCGCGCTGGCGCTATCCATGAACGAGAGATTATCGCCAGGCTGCGAGTATCGCAAGAATATGGGCTATGCAGTATTGAGTAAAATATACCATGCTCTGCAGTTGGATACTTATTTTCAAAATCACTCGCAGCATTGTAATGTCCAATAGCAGCGCGCAGCGGGCGCGTATCTGCAGAATCCCGAAGGGATTCTTACCTGTATAATGTAAATAATATCATGAAACTATTGATCTTCGAACGGATACTCAATCCGGCGTCGAAGGAGGCTACGTGGAAAAACCGCGCCTCTATCTTGAGAATACCAACTTTGCGTTGGAAGACGCGTACAGGTGTCTGTCGCTTGTATATCAGTGGGAAGAAGACATTCAAGTGGCGGCGGTCAGCGCGAAGTGGGACCGTATCCGCAGGGATTATTTCCTGTTTATCTAAACGAACAAGTCCGCAAACTCTATGGGCGGACTACTGGGTTGGTTTACTACGACGTAACTAACTACTATTTTGAGATTGACAAATCGGTAAGAATCCCTTCGGGATTCTACAGATACGCGCCCGCTGCGCGCTGCTACATGTCAGAGCAGTCGTTCCTAACTGCGGCGGTGCAGAACATGAAGCGGATGGTCTGCTTCGCGCGGCTTTATGTTATCTTTATATTTCATTATCTGAAACCCAACAAACCCGCCGCTCTTGTCAGCACGACGGGTTTTTCGTCGACGCAACTGTCTAACGAGAGCAATTCGAGGCGTCTGAAATGGGCGCTGTACGCAGAGTGCACGTTGAACGACAGCAGCGAGCGTATGTC
The DNA here is from genome assembly GCA_031266295.1 of Oscillospiraceae bacterium. GTDB lineage: Bacteria > Bacillota > Clostridia > Christensenellales > Aristaeellaceae > BNUH01. The sequence continues at coordinate 1,326 of JAISBH010000220.1, forward strand.
TTATGTCGGCGACTCGATCAGCAGGACATAGAACGAGCGTCCGGATCGGCGGGAAGCAGCGGATACGCCACGACCATATACAAGCGCTTTTCATAGAACAGAATGTTATCCGATGTGGAAACCGCTCGGGCGGCGATGATTGGCTTCCATTCATCCGACACGTCGTCAATGCCCCAGTCGTGGATATCATCCGTCCATTGAGAGGCGGGTACAACGCCACGTTATGAATATACGGCGAGTTGTCGCCCATGACTTTCATCCGGTTCTGCAGCCGAAGCATCGCCTCGAAGCGTTCGTACCGGCCAATTATCTCTGCGGTGTTGACGAAATAGTTGATCGACGCGTCGTTCAGCGTATCGTATTGCATATGCCATATGCGCATTATCTCCGTTTCAAGCGCGCGATGGAAGAAGCTGACCGTCGCCTGCTAAGAGGCGATTATCTTGCCGTACGTCATCGCCTCGGCTGTATGTGTTATATGCAAAACCCCAGCGCGTACAGAGATAGTATCGCTGCCAAGAACGCTCCCAGCAGCACGAATACCGAACGTCTACATATCCAACCTATTTTGCCGTATACCCCGCGTTGGTTACAGCGTATACTAGGAGTTATGAATTGTCAACTGAAACGCCTGCCGCCGAAGACTCGCTCTTCATAAAATCGCCTAGGATAGTTGAACCGCGCGTGGCTCGCGCCAGTTTCAGTTCATCCGCCTGAGCATACTCTGTCGATGGCGCAAGCGTCTGCTCGAACCATGACGCGATTTCCTGAAAGGCCTTTTCTCTGCGCGCGGAGAGTGGTATATTGTGATCGGTGTTTGGGAGGATTGCGATGCGTTTATGCGCGGATGCGACGGCGGCGTACAGACGTTGCGCGTTCGACGGGTCGATGAGCGTGTCGTCCGCGCCGTGCATGAAGTACACGGGGCAAGTGATGCGCGGACACGCGTCGATCGGTTTCAGCCGGATAAAGCTCGCGATGGAGCGCAAACTAATATAGGCCGCGTTCCCCGGCGCAAGCAGCGAATCCAGTACGCATCGCCGCGATTCGTCAGCCGTCTCTGCGAACATCTCCATTCGGTTCACGATTTGAGACGACCCCGTCGCGGCATCGATCCGCGCGTCCTGGCGCAGGCGTTCCAGAAAACCATCGTAATCCGCGCCGCGCCTCTCGAACAGAACCCGCAAGCCCGCACCGCAGTCCGCCAGCGCTGCCATGGAAACGATGCTGCGAATGCGTTTATCGCCGTATCCGCCAACCCGCAACGCAAGGCTCGCACCAAGGCTTATGCCCGCCAGCCCCATTCGCGACGCGTCGAAGAAAGGCACCGTCTCCGCGAACGACAGCGCGGCGAGAATATCCGCTGGCATCTCGCTGGAAACCAGCTGCTGAAACGGATCCCTCGCGCGTTCCCCGCATCCGCAGAAGTCGAAACGCAAACTGGCTATATCGCGCGACGCGAGATACGCCGCCAGCGCGTCCAGACCGTCGTTGCGCTGCCGCGACAGGCCGTGGCAGAGAATCGCAATAGGCCAGGCCTTGGCGTCGTCGGGCGCCTCCAGCGTGCATTCCAACGGCACGCCGCCGCTGTAGAAGCGCGTTTCGATTCGCAAGGTTTCCGTTCGAATAGTTTCAGTCTGCATCGTCTCAACCTAAATGCCGCCTGTGGCACGTCTTTCGCCTATTTATTACCGTCAAGGAGGGGATCGCCGCTTGGTCACAATCCGGGAAGTAGCGAAGGAAGCGGGCGTTTCCATCGCGACGGTGTCATTCTACCTGAACGGGAAGCCCGTCTCGGAGGAAAAGTGCCTGCGCATAGAGGAGGCGGTGCGCAATCTGAACTATGTCGTCCGAAGCGGAGCACGCGACCTGCGTGTGAAGCACAACGACGAAATCGGCATTCTCTTCCCCAATGTGGCCGACCCGTACTACGAGAAGGTCATCAGCAGCATCAAAGGCTACTTATCCTATCAGGGACGTGCCTTCTCATTCAGCCTGTCGGACGACGACGCGCAAAGCGAGACAGATACGCTGCTGCGGCTGATCGGGCGCAACTGCGCTGGAATCATACTATGCACCTGCCAGCCGGAAAACACGGACATATTCCGCCTGCTGGAAGCCAGCGGCATACCGTTCGCTCTGATCGACCGCAAACCGGACGCGCTGGACTGCAACTTCGTCGGCTGTGATAACCGCGCGCTGTTCTACCAGCTGACCCGCAAATGGGCGACGCGAGAGCCGACTGGCATCCACCTGATAAGCGGCCCGCTCGCATTTGACGACAACCGCGCCGCGTTCGATGGTTTCGCCGCCGCTCTCACAGAGTTTGGCGTGGAATGCACGAGCAAATACGCCCTGCCCGTAACGCCAACCCGCGAGAATGGATTCCGCGCCGGCATCCGTTTGCTGGAGAACGGAAACCGTCCGCGCGTGATCCTGACTACGTCGTACTTGCTCGCGGAAGGACTGCTGTACGCGCTCCGACTATACCAGGTAAGGGTGAGCGAGGAGGTGACGATTGTCACGTCCGGCGACAGCGTCGACGACGTATTCTACTGCAACCCGTACATTCACAAGGCACCGAAACCCGCGTTTGAGCTGGGCGAGACCGCTGCGCGTATGCTACTGCAGAACATCCGCGCGCCGCAGGAATTCCGGAAACAATCCATCCTGCTGCCATGCCCGACTCCTTCAAGCTCCGCCAAGCCGCGCGAAATAGTTCAGGCAAGGCCTCCGAAAGAAATAAACGTACTGATATTGGACGACGAAAGCACGATGTACACGCTGCAGCGACTTATGAAGGATTTCCACGCCTGCGACAATACTCGCGTGCGCTTTATTGGCGTGCATCCTGCAAAGATGTATGACCACATAATGGGGACGCTATCCAGGTCTGGCGCGGATACGGACGTCGTGCTGTGCGACATCCCATGGCTGGCCGACTTCGCCGGGAAAGATCTGCTGCTACCGCTGGACTCGTTTCTGAAGCGGTATTCCGTCAATATAGATCAGTACGTGCCCGGCGTATTCAACGCTACCAGCCGGTTCAACAGCCACTACTACAGCCTTCCATATATCGCGACGACGCAGATGCTGTTCTACCGGCGCGACCTGTTCCACGACGAACGCCTGCGCCGCCTTTATGAAAAGGCGTATGGCCTCCCACTCGCCACGCCGAAGACCTGGTCGGATTACCTGCGCACCGCGCGGTTCTTCACGCAGGCGATCAACCCCAAATCACCCGTGCGCTACGGCCACGCCATGGATATGTACAATCCATCGCTGACCCTGTGCAGTCTGTGGCCGCGTCTATGGGCCAGCGGCGGCGAGTTGTACGACGACGACGGTATGCTGAGCCTGCGAACACCCGCCATTATCAAGGCGGTTCGGAACCTGCTGGACTGCGTATGCGCCGCACATCCGTATGTAACCGCCCATCCCGTGGCCGCAGTAGAAAAACTACTTTCTGGAGAGGTAGCCATGGCCTGCACGTTCCTGAACTACGCCACGCCGATAGTCGACAAGTTCAAGGCCTCCGCCCGCGCGGGAAAGGTGGGATACGCACGGATACCAGGCGGCGTTCCGGTAATGGGCGGCTGGTCGTTCGCCATCCCCGCGAAGAGCCGCGCCCCTGAAGCGGCGTTCCAGTTCATCCGCTGGGCGTCCAGCGCGGATATCGCCATCCCGCACGCCATACTCGGCGGCCAGTCGCCGCACCTGAGCACATACAGGAACTACGACATGCTGTCGCTGTATCCCTGGCTGTCCAAGGCGCAGACCGAGTTAAGCAACGCGCGTACGCGTACCGCCTCCTCAGGCAGGGCACGTCCCAGGTATCTGCAGGAACGCGTGGAATCCATCATCGCCGACGAGCTTCTCGCGCTGATCCGTCGCATGTCGTCGGGCGAGACGCTATCGGACGCGGATATCGAAGCCGCGCTTCGAAACGCGGAGACGCTAGTCCAGCGCGCGCAAGCCTGTCGCTTATAAATCCTGCGAAAAGGGCGCCCCGGGAGCGGAACGCCCTCAGGCATGAGTCGGCTAACGCGCTTAAACTTTCTTGAACTTTTGCAGGGCGGGGTGAAGGTTGTCAGGCAGCGGCTGCTCGTTGGACGGCCAGCCCGCCTCGCCGATGTATATGCTTCCCTCGCCGTCCACGTTGATGGAGTGCGCCGCCCACATATTGCCCGGCGTGGTCGGGTCGGATCCGCCGAACCGACACAGTTCCTTACCGTTGAGATCGAACACCCGCACCTGCGACCATGGCATGTTCTCGTACGGCTCATACATCACGTTATCCACATAGAAGATGTGGCCCAGTTCCGCGACGTACGCCATGCCATTCGCCACGCACAGTCCGTCCGGGCGCATTATGTTTTCCCAAATATCCAGAACCTTGCCGTTCACGTCGAAGATCTGGACGCGGTTGTTCTCGCGATCCGCCACGTATATGCGGTCATCCTCGTCGACGCCCACGCCGTGCACGATGCGGAATTCGCCAGGCTGCCCGCCGGGTTCACCCCAGGACGCGAGCAGTTCGCCGTCCGACGAGAACCGGTGCACTCGGGAATTGCCGTATCCGTCGCAGACGAATATCTCGCCCTTCGGTGAAACCGTAACCTTCGACGGCGAATAGAACGGACCCGCACCGCGCTTGATGGTCTTGAAGTTGCCGCGCACCGCGCCTGTATCGGAGGGGACGCCCGGCGTCCCTAATGTCATCAGCAGCGGGTGGCTTTCGCCCGCTCCGAACTTTTTGACCGTATGATCGCCCGAATCCACGACGAAGACGTTATCCTCCGGATCAATGTACAGTCCATGGCATCCCTTGATAACGCCTTCGCCCCAGCCGTACAGCTTCTTTCCGGTCTGGTCGAATACGGCTATACGTTCCGCGCCGTCCGTCATCGCGAAGATGCGCCCCTTGGAGTCAACCGCCGCATCCGGCACGCATGGCAGGGGTATGTCAAACGGAATCGGTTCGAACTGGTACTTTAGGGTCTGCATCACTTTGCCGCCTTCCACGCGTCGATCTGGCGCTGCTCTTCCTCAATGATCTTCGACGCGCCCGCCGCTTCCAGCTTTGAGATGAATTCGGGATATACCGTCTCAGGATCGACGGAACCGG
>JAISBH010000267.1 GCA_031266295.1 Oscillospiraceae bacterium
TATTGGCCGCCGATGAAATCGTACAAACTTGTACGGCAACCTGCGGTTTCAGCGAATCGTGATGGTTATGAATGGTCTTGAATGATCTCAATCGAATTGTTTTTCTTGGTAAACGCTGCGCTTAACGCGTGGCTTATGGTTCTTGCGCTTCGATGGTTGGACGCGGGCAGACCTGACGGGAAGCGCGTCGCGCTGTCGGCCGCGCTAGGAGGCGTATATGCGTGCGTGGCATGGATGAACGTAGCGTTGCCGCTGCGGGGCGCGATGGTGTCGCTCCCTGTAGCGCTGTTAATGGCGAGGATAGCGGGGAAGTCTCAGCGGTTCCGTGTAACGCTGAAGGCGGCGGGATTCTTTCTGGCCGCGACCGTCATGACCGGCGGCGCTGCGTACGCGATAACGACCATTGTGCCGGAGATTCATCCTATGCTGGCCGTTTTGCTTTCGTGCGTATTCGCGGGAATTGCGGCGCGTGCGTTCGTCGGAACTCGGAGGAAGGCGCGGCTGACCTATGGCGGGATTCGCCTGCGGTTCCGGGAGGCGCAGTGGGCGTTTGAGGCGGCGGTGGATACCGGCAATCAAGCCATCGATCCGTTCAGTGGACTGCCGGTAGTAGTCATGCGCCATGAAGACGCCGTAAAGCAATTCCCGTTGCTTAGCAGAGACGCCATGCCTGAGGGTATGCGCCTAATCCCCGTTCGAACCGTATCCGGCACGGCCTTGCTGCCATGCTTTACACCGGAGGTGATTACATGGAACGAGCAACCGATTCAGGCCGCAGTCGCGGTCGCCCCGCGCGGACTGATCACCGTAGCGCTCGCGCCGTCATGCCTGACCGAGGCAATGGAGCAGCAACCGCACCGGTTAAGGAGGACGTTAGTATGATTAACCCGCAGGAAACGCTCGGTCAATCCGATCAATCCGGTCAGGCTGAGCGCTTCGAGGATCTAGACGCGTTCGCGATTGGCGACGCGCGCAAACCGACGCAGTTCCCCATGTGGCGCGCGTGGCTGGATACGCTCAAGCGTGCGTTTTATAGCAAGGCTGTGGACGTCATGTGTCCTGACGTCGATATTGAGTACATCGGCGGGTCGGATATATTGCCCGCGCCGCTAAGCCGCGAGGAAGAGGAGACGCTGGTTCAAGATTTACGCCGCGACGATGGCACGATCCGAAGTCGGTTGATCGAACACAATCTAAGGCTGGTCGTATATATTGCACGGCGGTTCGAGAACACTGGCGTCGGCCTGGAGGATCTGATATCCATTGGCACAATCGGGTTGATCAAGGCGGTAAACACATTCGACCCGATCAAGAAGATCAAGCTGGCGACGTACGCGTCGCGCTGTATCGAGAATGAGATACTGATGCACCTGCGTCGCACGTCGCGGCTTCGACTGGAGGTATCGTTTGATGAACCGCTCAACACCGATTGGGACGGCAATGAACTGCTCCTCTCCGATATATTGGGTACCGAGAGCGACATGGTATACCGTCAAATAGAGGAAGGCGTCGAGAAACAGCTGCTCGAGTCCGCGCTGACTCGACTAAATCCCCGGGAACAGCGCATAATGAAACTGCGCTTCGGGCTCGGCGGCGTCAGTGAGCGCACGCAAAAAGAAGTGGCCGATATCCTGGGTATATCGCAATCATATATATCTAGGCTGGAGAAACGTATCTTGTTCAGGCTCAAGAAGGAACTAGCGCGGATGGCGTGATTATACGGAATTATGTATGGTTTCCAATGGAAAATGAATGATTAAGGAGGGATGAAGGGTTAGGAATTAAGGATCAGATGTACTGAAGAAAGCGCTGTAGGGCGCGTGATCCACAAAAGAGGAACGACTGGCAGCGCAGCCAAGGTATCGGCTGAATTTACGAATGATGAGAAGGGTTTCGGCGTGGAGGCGCCGGAACCCTTGGTTTATAGTATTAGGGCCTGTTCGAAAAAGATCGCGTTGGAGATTGGGGTGGATTTTTCGTCCCCACAAGGAGCGTGGAGAGAGGCTCCATTACGGTCCACTGACTGCACGGACGGATTTTTCGCGAAGCGAAAACAAAAATCCATCCGTGTACAGCCGCACAGAGCGAAGCCTAAAGGGGTTCGCGACAATGCGTCGTGCGTCCTCAGCGACGCAGTTGCGGCGCGCAGCGCGAAGCAGGCGCGTATCCGCAGAATCCCGAAGGAATTCTTACCTATTACGGCTGAGAGTTAGCATTATACTATCGAATCTCTGTCACTCAAGGAGGGTTTTGACAGGCGATGTCGAAACCCTTTATAACCATTTATTTTTGTATTTCGAGGAGGCAATCCTATGCGCATAGGCAATACCGGCTTCGACTCCGACCGCTTGAACCGACTGGATGCACTGCTGCAGCGATTCGTTGACGCCGACGAGATCGCGGGCGCGGCCGTCAAGGTCGTGCGCCACAGCGAGACCGCGTACCGCAACTGGAAGGGTTACGCCAGCATCGAGGCGCGCAAGCCCATCCAGGGCGACACACTGTACCGCATCTACTCGATGACCAAGACGTTTACCAGTGTCACGTTCATGACATTATATGAACAGGGCTTGATCAGGCTTGACGATCCCGTTTACGAGTTCATTCCGAATTTCAAGCATATCAAGGTCGCCGAGACGGATTATCAGAACAATGTAAGCCTGGTCCCCGCCAAAAGGCCCATTACGCTGCGTCATCTGGCCAGCATGACGTCCGGCCTGTCGTATCCGAACGACACCAGCCCGGCAGGCAAGGCTATGAAGGCGATCCATGAATCCACGCCGGAGACCGCAACCACGCTGGACTACGCGAAGGCAGCCGCGACAGCGTCGTTAGCGTTCCATCCGGGGGAGCACTGGATGTACGGATTTAGTCACGACGTGCTGGGCGCGGTTATAGAGGTGGTCAGCGGCAAGCGGTTCGGTGAGTATATGAAGGAAGCGGTGCTCGACCCGCTGGGACTGAACGACACGGCGTTCTGCTGTCCGCCTGAAAAACGCGACAGACTAGCGGAGGGTTATGCCCATGAGAAGGGTAAAAAGCCCGTTAACGCCGTTCCCGCCATTGTAGAGCCTGTGCCGGATTCAGCGCCCGCGTTCGAGAGCGGCGGCGGCGGACTCATCTCCTCGCTGGACGACGTAAGCCGTTTCGCGCAAATGCTGGTCAAGGGCGGCAAGCCTGACGACGGCCCGCGCATCCTGAGCCGTAAGACGGTTCAATTGATAGCGTCCAATCAACTCAACGAGACGCAGCGCAAGGACTACAATTGGGACTCACTGTGGGGCTATGGCTACGGACTGTGCGTGCGCACGATGCTCAACCCAGCCCAGACAGGTCTGAACGGATCGGTAGGAGAATTTGCTTGGGATGGCATGATGGGCACGTGGTACTGTGTCGATCCGCTGGAGGACATGACCGCTGTGTTCATGATCCAGCGCCTGCCATGCGAGAACGCGAACCACCCGCGCCGCGTGATGCAGGTCGTGTACGGCGCGCTGGATGATTGATTAGAGGATAGGGAGCGTGGGCAAGCGAATTCTGTTCATAAACACGGTGAGCGGCGGCAGCCACGGCCGGATCGTTGCCGATCTGGCCGTGGCTGCTCAAGCCGCCGGGCTTGAAACGTCGTTCGCGTACGGGCGCGGCCCGGAGTCGTCGGACAGGATAGGCGGGCCGGTAGACGGCGCGCTGCATCTGGTCGCTACGCGGCTGTTCGACGCGCACGGGTTCGCGTCGTCAAGGACGACGCGTGCGTTTGTTCAGCGGTTGAAGGCCGATCCTCCGGACTTGATTCACCTGCACAATATACACGGATATTATCTGCATATAGAGATTCTATTCGAATACCTGAAGGCGAGCGGGATACCTATAGTGTGGACGCTGCATGATTGCTGGGCATTCACGGGGCATTGCAGCCACTTTGTCCGCGCGCACTGCAAGCGATGGAAGGAGGAGTGCAGCTGCTGCCCCATGAAGGGGGAATATCCCGCGTCGCTGCTGGCAGATCGGTCGCGGTCGAACTATATCAGGAAGATGTACGCGTTTACGCGCGCGCCAAGGCTGCGGATAGTGACGCCGTCACGCTGGCTGGCCGAAATAGCCGGAATGTCGTTCTTAAAGGATTATCCGATTAACGTAATACCAAACGGCGTTGACTTGGGAGCGTTTTCGCCGGGGACGGAAGCGGCCGCAGAAGCGTGGGAAATCGAACCGCGAAGGCCGCTGATGCTGGCTGTCGCGTCGCCGTTTGATCATCGTAAGGGATTCAACGACACCGTGAGCGTCGCGCAATCCATTCCGGAAGCGGACGCCGTGCTTGTGGGGCTGACCGCCAAGCAGATAGAGGGACTGTCGGCGAAACCTAATGTAAGGGGAATGGAACGCACGGAAAACCGGAAGGAATTGATTGAATTATACCGGCGGGCCGACGTGCTGATTAATACTACCTATGAGGATACCTACCCCACCGTGAATATGGAAGCGATAGCGTGCGGGACGCCGGTCGCCGCTTATGATACCGGAGGCTGTGTGGAGCAGGTGACGGAGGGAACGGGAACGCTGGTGCGCGTAGGGGATACGCTGGGTATGGCGGACGCGGTGCGGAGTATAATCAACAGGCCGCGAGGCGAGGCGAGGTCGGCGTGCCGTGCACATGCGGAGGCGGCGTTTGACAGGACGGTCGCTATGCGCGAATATATAGGGGTGTATAGGTCATTATTAGAGGAATAGTGGAGAATTGAAGATGGCTGGTAGTGAAGGCGACTGGAAGAAATTGGCGAATCTGCCGAACATGTTGACTGTGTCGAGAATTATATTGATTGGTGTGTTTCTGTGGGTATTTTTTGCGGGGATGTATTATCCGGCGGTGATGGTGTTTGCGCTGGCGGGGGCGACTGATTTATTGGATGGGTATTTCGCGAGGAAGAATGGGCAGATTACGTGGTTGGGTAAGTTGCTGGATCCAGTGGCGGATAAGCTGATGGTATGCGCCGCACTTGTGGCGCTGGCGGTGCGCGGATGGTCGCCGTGGTGGTTGTTGATTGTGGTGGCGATGAAAGAGACGCTAATGATGCTGGGCGGGTTAGTGCTGTTAAAGAAAAGTATAGTGGTGCAGGCGCAGCCGATTGGCAAAGCGGCGACAGCGTTATTCTTGCTGGCGATAGCGGCGACATTCTTTCACGACCTAACGGCTCCAGTAGACTATGTACTCCAATATATCGCCTGCGCGGCGACGGTAGCGGCCCTGCTGTGGTATGCAAAAACAGCCTACCGCCTATGGCGAGGCAACATAGGCACGCCCCCAAAGGGATAATGGCTGTACGCGGCGCGATTCACGCTCGCCGGCAATTCCAAATTTGGGATTGCAATTCCCCCTCCGACACCCCCAGGGGAGTCCCCTCTGTCGCTGCGGCGACATCTCCCCCTAGGGGGGCGATGAGGGTTGTCGGTTGCTATGTGGTTCGCAAGCAACGGGGGATGGGTTGCGCTACGAGGTAGACTATCGGAGCACAACCGGCAGTCCGAAGCCGATGGAATGTGTGTCACGATGGTCCAGGCGAAGCCTGGTCAGGATTCGAAAGGGCGGATAGCGCGGCGCATCCGCGCCTTCGGGAAGTGCGCTGCGCGCCCTCGCTACGCTCAACTCACGTCCCCCTCCCGACCTCCCCCCGGAGCTTGGAACGGGGAACGAGTTGCGTTCCGTGACAGACTCTAAAGCACAACCGGCTGGCCGAAACCGGTAGATTGTGTATCACGATGGTCCAGGCGAAGCCTGGTCAGGATTCGAAAGGGCGGATAGCCCTTCGCAGGGTCCGGGACAGAGTCCCGTAAACCCCGTCGTACCCCCCATCGGGGGGGAGGCCACTGAAAAAGTCCTTTGATCTTGCAGATAACCACAATATGTGCCGACATTTTTATGTAGCAGCACAAGATGTAGCGGAGTTATTTTCCAAGTTGAGACTTTTTCAGTGCCCTCTCGGGGGGAAGGGGGGCGTTCCTCGTTCCCCGTTCCAACCCTGCGCCCCGCCAGTGTAAATGTTGTAGGGTAGTTGACAACTTACGTCATAGTGGCGGGGCGCCACAAACTTAAAGCGCATTCGATCCGCAGATCGAACAGCGTCCCGCCGCAGCGACTCGTACAGCATGGACACGTATGGTACAACGAG
>JAISBH010000315.1 GCA_031266295.1 Oscillospiraceae bacterium
GACAACCCTCATCGCCCCCCTAGGGGGAGATGTCGCCGCAGCGACAGAGGGGGTTCTCCGGGGGAGGTCGGGAAGGGGACGTCAGTCCCCTTCCCGAAGGCGCGGATGCGCCGCGTCGCCGCAGCGACAGAGGGGGCGGTCCCCATCACCCAGCGCCAACGCCGCCGCTAATTCCGCAAACTCGCTCTCATAGCCTAAGTCCCATATTAGGCTGCTCGTTAGGTACTTGTCGCGTATGACCCGCGAACCGATGTACGCGCCGCGAGTATCCGCCGCGCTGACGCCCAGATCACTCGGCGTCGCTGACATGCCTAGCTTGCGCATCAGACCTATCAATTCGCCGGCGTCGGGCAGTTCTTCATCAATTATCGACAAAATCTCCGGCCAGCGTTCCACTATGCAGCTTATACGCTTCTCGTGCCTAACCGGATCGTTCTGAAAACCCTCGCCATTCACCGCGCTTATCACCGAATCTGCCGTGCGTCCGAATATCCCGCGCATCCGCGCCTCCCACGCCTCCTCGTCAAACGCCTTGATCACCGCGCACGCGTACGCCTTGTCCGGCGTTTTTGTACGCAACCTATCAATCAAACGCAGCGTCAGCGCCGTGCCCACTCCGCATTGCACGCCATGCAGCGCGGAGTCTTCCCCGCGCTCCAACGCCATCATCTCCCACATATGCGAGAAATAATGCTCCAGTCCCGACGCCGGTCTTGATATCTTCGCGAAACTCATCGCGACCCCCGACAACACCAGTCCCTCCGCCACCGCGCCGACCGCTTCCGCTTCACGCCGCACCAACCCCTCCGCCGATTCAACGCACCTGCGCAGCGACCTCCTCATCAGCCCCGCCACGTTTTCGCAGTAATATTCCCCCGTCACAATGTGAGATATCCTCCACTCGCAAATGGCGACATACTTGGCCAGCATGTCGCCCAGTCCCGCCAGCAGCATCTCCATCGGTGCGCGCCTCATTACCTCCGTGTCGCATATAATAGCGGCGGGACACTCATTATATAACGATACCTTTATCCTGTCGCGGATCATCGACGAAGAGTTTGACGCGTAACCATCCATCGACGGCGCTGTTCCCACTGCTATCGACGGAACGCCCGCCGCGTGCGCCAGTACCTTGCAGCAATCGTTGATCACCCCAGAACCGACGGCTATCACGCTGTCGCACGACGAATCATAAGCCATCGTCAGCGCGCCTACCGCGCGCTCATCCGGCTCTATCTTTCCCTTTCGTCCAGGGAATACAAACAGGCTGTGCGATATCCCTGCCGAATCTAGAATCCCCGTTACGCGCTTGCCCGCCACTTCGTATGTGTTTTCGTCGCACACTACGAACGGCTTGGTTTTCCCCAACGCACCTAGAGCCTCCGGCGCCGCTTGGATCACACCTGGCCCTATCCTCAAGAACCGAAGCGCAGCCGCGTGCTCGCGCCCGCAGCCGCAGTCAGCGCCATCCACTCTAATCAGTGTCTCCAAGTCCGCGCCCGCGAAATCGATCATGCTGTCACATCCTAACAATACCAAATCATTACACAGAGTACCGGATACTCGCTCACGACTAATAAAAAAGGAGCGCCGCCGAAGGCGACGCTGACGATTCCCAGAATGCCGTCCACGACGGATTTTTCACCCGCCTCCTCGGCAGGTTGGTGCCCTGCGTCCGTTTTCTGCCGTCCCCTGGCCGACCGCATGCAGTGGGGGGCATGGCATCCGCGAATCGACTCGAACTCCAGTAATCGAAATGTGGGTAAAATACGCCGTTCGCGTACACCCCAGGAATCTCCGATAGGGTTATTATATCGTTCTTTGGGGTGAACGTCAACTGTTTTGTTGTATTCAGATGACAGCTAGCTTACGCAGCGCCGAATCCGCGCAGAGTACGCCGGGTTAATCAGCCGCTCTCGCCGCCAGCGGCTCTAGCGGGAGTATCTTGTCACTGGTAATAGGCGCGCTGCCCGCGTCGACCAGCATGAACCCGATCGCCTCTACCAGCGTGTCAACCGGCCTCACCTCAATGCCCATGTCCTTGAAGCGCGACTGCCAGTTCGCGCGGGGGATTAGCACGCGCTTCAGCCCGGCGCGCCTGGCCGCCTCTATCTTCGCGGGAACGCCGCCGACCGGCTTGACCTCGCCGCGCACGGTAACCTCGCCGGTCAGCGCGGTCGCGCCGTCAGCCTCGACCCCCGTCAGCGCAGAGCAGGCCGCCACAGCCATAGCCACGCCGGCGCTAGGCCCGTCCACCGGCTGACCGCCAGGGAAGTTGATGTGCAGGTCAGTCATCGGCCCGCCGTAACCCAGCCTTCGCAGTAGCGTAGCGACATTCTCGGCAGAGCCTCTCGCGGTAGACTTGCGGCGCATCCGGTGGCCGTCGCCGCCCAGTTCCTCCTCCTCGACGATACCGGTTACTGTCACTTTGCCCATTCCCGGCACCGCCACGGCCTCTATCTCCATAACAGCGCCTTGGTGCGAACCGTATACGGCCAGCCCGTGGACGCATCCGACCTCCGGGACGGATCGCGCCGTTTGATCAGGCCGCGGCTGGAAATGACTGCTGTCCGCGACCCACTCAATGTCGCTGGACATGATCGTCATCCGGTGCTCCAATTGAGCGAGTCCCGCGGCCATCTGAACGATATTGACGGCGTCGCGGCCGCAGGAGGCATAGCGTCCTACCAGATCAGCCTGCTCTTCACCCATATCATAACCGGCGCGCTTGGCCGCGCCCGCCGCGATCTTGGATACCTCGTCCGGCTCCAGCGCGCGGAAGTATATCTCCATGCACCGCGAGCGCAGCGCGGGTGGTAGGTTCTCCGGTCCCCGAGTCGTCGCGCCAATCAAGCGGAAATCGGCGGGCATACCCTTCTTGAATATCTCGTGGATGTAGCGGGGCGTCGTCGTGTCCTCGGGATTGTAATACGCGGACTCAAAACTGACCTTGCGATCCTCAAGCACCTTAAGCAATTTGTTCATTTGAGTGGGATGCAGTTCGCCTATCTCGTCCAGGAACAGCACGCCGCCGTGCGCGCGAGTAACCGCGCCGGGTTTGGGCTGCGGGATGCCCTGCACGCCCAGAGGGCCGGCTCCCTGATAGATGGGATCGTGCACGCTACCCAGCAGCGGATCGGCTATCGCGCGCTCGTCGAAGCGCACGCAGGTAGCGTCCATTTCGATGAACGGCGCGTCGGGCCTGAACGGCGTGCTGAGGCTCTGCTTAGCGGACTCCAGCGCGAGCCGGGCGGCGCAGGTCTTGCCGACTCCCGGCGGGCCATAGATGATGACATGCTGAGGGTTAGGCCCGTGGAGCAGCACCTTCAGTGCCTTGACGCCCTCCTGCTGGCCGATGATATCCTCGAACTTCACTGGGCGGACACGCTCGCTCAATGGTTCCGACAGATGGATGCCGCGCATTTTCAACAGCTTATCCATCTCCTTGCTGCCCTCGCGTTTCGCGGCGGGCTGCGCCTTGCGCTGATTGCGCAATTGAGTAAAGAAGTATACGCCTATCACGCCTGTCACGGCCAACTGGATGACAAGCAATACGGTGCCGATCATTTGTTTCCCTCCTTCAGACGACCAACCAGATACTAACCAACCAAACGTTCGCTCTTATATCATGCCCCGACGGAATCGCGGATATTGTGTGTGCGCGTTAAACAATCATTGCGATCCGGTGAAGTAAATAAGCCGTATGCAAATCCGCCGCAAGTTATTGTGCACATCCGCTCATGAAAAAAAAGGTATCGCATAGGTTGACAAAGTGGAGTCAACGGAATATCATGTTAACATATCTCCAAAGTAGGAAATGCGGCGCAAGACGCCGTAAGCGACGAGCGGAAAGCGAGGGATAACACAATGGCTAATATCTATCAGAACATCACCGATTTGATCGGCGGGACGCCGCTGCTTAAGCTGAACGGCGTTGAGAAGGCGGAGGGCGTAAAGGCCTCTATTCTCGCGAAGCTGGAGTACTTCAACCCAGCGGGCAGCGTAAAGGATCGCATAGCGAAGGCGATGATCGAGGACGCCGAGCGTAGCGGCAAGCTCAAGCCCGGGGCGCTGATAATCGAGCCGACCAGCGGCAACACGGGGATTGGTTTGGCGGCGGTCGCGGCGGCCAAGGGATACAAGGCGTTGTTTACCATGCCGGAGACGATGAGTGTTGAGCGTCGTAATCTACTCAAGGCGCTTGGCGCGGAGATCGTGCTGACGGAAGGCGCGAAGGGGATGAAGGGTGCGATCGCGAAGGCGCAGGAACTGGCCGACGCGACGCCGGGCAGTTTTATACCCAGTCAGTTTACAAATCCGGCGAACCCGGCTGTGCATAAAGCGACGACGGGACCGGAAATTTGGAATGACGCGGGCGGCAAGGTGGATATATTTGTGTCTGGCATAGGCACGGGCGGCACGATCACGGGTGCTGGAGAGTATTTGAAGGGCAAGAATCCGAATTTGAAGATTGTGGCGGTAGAACCGAAGGATTCGCCGGTATTGTCGCAGGGCAAGTCCGGGCCGCACAAGATACAGGGGATAGGCGCGGGGTTTGTGCCGGATGTGTTGAATACGAAGATTTACGATGAGATCATAACGGTCAGCAATGACGACTCGTTTGCGACGGGCAAGATTGTGGCGAAGTACGAGGGTGTGCTAGTGGGGATATCGTCGGGTGCGGCGCTATGGGCGGCGCTGCAGGTTGCGAAGCGTCCTGAGAGCGCGGGCAAGACGATCGTGGTCATCCTGCCGGATACAGGCGAGCGGTATTTATCGACTGCGTTATTCGCCTAACGCAGTATCAGAGTAAAAAGGTCTTAAGCGACAGGGAGGGGAAACCCCCCTCTGCCGCTGCGGCGGCATCTCCCCCTAGGGGGGCGATGAGGGTTGTCGGTTACGTTACGAGATAGAGTATCGGAGCACAACCGGGGAAACCCCCTCTGTCGCTGCGGCGACATCTCCCCCTAGGGGGGCGATGAGGGTTGTCGATTACGCTGCGGAACAGACTATCGGAGCACAACCGGGGAAACCCCCTCTGTCGCTGCGGCGACATCTCCCCCTAGGGGGGCGATGAGGGTTGTCGGCTACGTTACGAGATAGAGTATCGTAGCACAAGTGGTTGGCCGAAACCGACGGCTTGTGCGCAAACGATGGTCCAGGCGAAGCCTGGTCAGGATTCGAAAGGGCGGATAGCCCTTCGCAGGGTCCGGGACAGAG
>JAISBH010000070.1 GCA_031266295.1 Oscillospiraceae bacterium
GGGACTCTGTCCCGGACCCTGCGAAGGGCTATCCGCCCTTTCGAATCCTGACCAGGCTTCGCCTGGACCATCGTTTGCACACAAGCCATCGGTTTCGGCCAGCCGACCATGCTCGATAGCCTGTCTCGTAACGTAATCGACAACCCTCATCGCCCCCTCAGGGGGAGATGTCGCCGCAGCGACAGAGGGGGTTCCCTTGGGGAGGTCGGGAGGGGGACGTGAGTTGAGCGTAGCGAGGGCGTGCAGCGCACTTCCCGAAGGCGCGGATGCGCCGCGTCGCTGCGGCGACAGAGGGGGGTTCTCCGGGAAAGGTTTGGCCGTCTACAATCGATTTCTCCAGCCGAGACGAGATTTTTGCCCAAGCCGCTTGAAAGTCGACTGTATCGGATCAAACCAGCCTCAAGAATCTCAAATTTGGAATGGCTGCGTCGCGCTTTCCTTTCACGGTATTTTGTGGTAATATAGAGGCAGAATAATCGGGATAGGTGGGAATTGTAGTTGGGCAGGTGGTATTTGTTATGATTAATCGCACGGCATTGAACCCTGAACAGGCGCGAGCGGCCACGACATTCGACGGGCCGCTGCTAATACTGGCCGGAGCGGGCTCGGGCAAGACCAGCGCGCTGACATGCCGCATATCGAACCTGATTGCCAGCGGCGTGCCGTCGCACGAGATATTGGCTATCACATTTACAAACAAGGCTGCGCGGGAGATGCGCGAGCGAGTGGACGCGCTGTCCGGAACGAGTGCGTCCGAGGCATGGATAATGACGTTCCACGCGTGCTGCGCCAGGATACTCAGACGCGACATAGAGAAGCTGGGATACAAACGCGCGTTCACGATATACGACGAGGACGACCAGAGCGCCGTCGTTAAGGATATGCTCAAACGGCGCAACCTGGACGATAAGGTCTACCCAGTCCGAGAGATACGCTCCACCCTATCGGATATCAAGAACAAGATGCTATCGCCGAAGGAGTGGTTGGTGAAGGGCGACAGCGACCCGCGCCGCATAACGATCTGCGAATTAATGGTTGAGTACGAGAAGCGGCTCAGGGACGCGAACGCCCTCGACTTTGACGATCTGCTGGTAAAAACGCTGGAACTGTTCGCCGAGCATCCGCCCGTTCTTGAGAGCTATCAGCGGCGTTTCCGTTATATTCACGTGGATGAATACCAGGATACGAACGCCGCGCAGTACCAGCTGATACGCTTGCTGGCCGCGCGCAGCGGGAATATCTGCGTCGTGGGCGACGACGATCAATCAATATATGGTTGGCGCGGCGCTGACATCCGCAACATACTGGACTTCGAGAAGGATTTCCCGAATACCCAGGTGATCAAGCTGGAGCGCAACTACCGCTCCACCCAGACGATATTGGACGCGGCGAATCAGGTTATAGCACACAACGTGAGCCGCAAGGATAAAACGCTGTGGACGGATCGCGGCGACGGCGAGCAGATCGTGCTGTTCAAGGCGTTAGATGAGAGGGCCGAGGCCGCGTGGGTCTGCGACCGCATGAGGATACTCAAGCAGGCGGGCGTGAATTATGGCGATATAGCCGCGCTGTACCGCGTGAACGCCCAGTCCCGCGTGCTGGAAGAGATGCTGGTGCGCGCAGGCATACCATATCGTGTGTATGGCGGACCGAGATTCTACGACCGCAAGGAGGTTCGCGACGTTGTCGCGTACCTGCGTCTGCTGGTGAATCCCGCCGACGACGTATCCCTGCGCCGCGTCATCAATACCCCGCGCCGCGCGATAGGCGACGCGACCGTGGCGGAACTGGTTCGCACCGCCACCGAATCCGGAACCAGCATGTTCACCTCACTGCTGGAGCCGCACGAGTCGCTGGCGTCGCGGGCGCGCAAGAGCGTGGCCGACTTCGGCAATGAATTGCTGGGCATGATATCGCGCGCGGAGGACATGAGCGTGGGCGACGCTGTATCCGCCGTCGTCGAGTCGTTCGGACTGCGCACGCAGTACGAGAAGGAAAACACCGAGGAGGGGCGCGACCGCCTGGCGAACATCGACGAATTCATCGGCGCGGCCAAGGAGTACGGCGAGAAGACCGATGGCGCGACGCTCGAGGGTTATCTGGAGAACATCGCGCTGGTCACCGACCTCGACTCGATGCGCGAAGGTCCCGGAGCAGTCACGCTTATGACGCTTCACAGCGCGAAGGGACTGGAGTTCGGCAGCGTGTTCCTGGTCGGGCTGGAGCAAGGGTTGTTCCCGTCGAACCGCAGCCTGCAGGACGCCAATCGCCTGGAGGAGGAACGCCGTCTGTGCTACGTCGGATTCACCCGCGCGAAGGATCGGCTCTATATCTCGTACGCCGATCAGCGTATGCTATACAACCAAACCCAGCACAGCTTCCCCTCCCAATTCCTGGACGAGGTACCCCGGCGCTTGATAGAGGAGGCGGCAAGGGCGCGCAAGGCCCCCGTCGCGAACCCCGACGTAAAGACCCGCGAACAGCTGGCCTCCCATAAAGGATTGCGCGCCGTGCCCAATCCCAGGGAGACGGGGCGTGTCGGCGCGCTTAATATCCCCGGCGTGCGCAAGGGTTACAGTCCGTCGTCGGCGCAGGCGTTCGCTGAACAGGCCGCTGCGATGATGCTGTTCAAGCCGGGCGACCGAGTGCTGCATAAGAAATTCGGCGAGGGCAACGTCGTCGAGCTGAAGGGCACCGGAACTGATAGCCGCGTGCTGATAGAATTCGCGGCGTACGGCGTGAGGGAGTTCGTCTCGTCGATGGCGCCGATAGTCAAGGTGACAGAGTAGACGTGGGAACGCGGCTCATCCGCGCCTTCGGGAAGTGCGCTACGCTCAATTGAGATCCCCCCTCCCGACCTCCCCCGGGGCTTGGAACGGGGGACGACGGGGTTAACCCCTCTGTCGCTGCGGCGACATCTCCCCCTAGGGGGGCGATGAGGGTTGTCGGTTGCGTTACGAGATAGACTCTAAAGCAGAACCGGCTGGCCGAAACCGACGGCTTGTGTGCAAACGATAGTCCAGGCGAAGCCTGGTCAGGTTTCGAAAGGGCGGATAGCCCTTCGCAGGGTATCGGGACAGAGTCCCGTAAACTCCGTTTACCCCCCCATCGGGGGGAAGGGGGGCGTTCCCCAACGCATCGTGTCAGTTACCAGCGGTAGAATCGAAGCCCTTAATCCTGCGCCCCGCCAGCGATAATGCTATAGGGTAATAGTCAACTAGCACCATAGTGGCGGGGCGCCACAAACTTAAAGCGCATTCGGTTCGCAAACCGAACAGCGTCCCGCCGCAGCGACTCGTACGGCATCCCAGACACGTTCATGGAATTCTAAACCTAGAATTGCTGGTAGAATGGATATCGACTATAGCGGGTATCGATTACGATTGATACCCACTAGAATGGATATTGACTAGAATGGATATGCGTTTCCTAGTAAACCGCCTGAACGAGACCGCCCGCGCCTACTACGTCCACGACGCGCCGATTATATCGGACGCGGAGTGGGACGCGCTTTACGACGAACTGCGCCGCATGGAACGGGAGAGCGGCGTCGTATTGCCCGACAGCCCGACCACGCGCGTAGGAGGGGAACCACTGGCGGCGTTCGAGCCGCATACCCATCTGGCGCGGCTGTGGAGTCTGGATAAGACCACCTCCGAGCAGGGGTTAAGGGAATGGTCGGCGCGGGCGGCGCGTCTCTTAACGGAAGACGCGACGGAAGACGCGGTCGGGATCGATCCCTTCGTCGTCGAGTACAAACTGGACGGACTTACCATCAACCTCACCTATGAGAACGGCGAGCTGACCCAGGCGGCTACGAGAGGCAACGGTACGGTCGGCGAGGCCATTTTGCCTCAGGCGCGCACGATTCGCGCGATCCCGCTCACCATCCCGTTCAAGGGAAAGATGGAGGCGCAGGGCGAGGCGATCATGCGCTTTTCCACGCTGGACGCTTACAACAGGACCGCGGACGTCCCGCTGAAGAACGCGCGCAACGCGGCCGCCGGAGCGTTGCGCAACCTCGATCCCGCCGTCACAGCGTCGCGCAGGCTGGACATATTCTGCTATCAGGTAGGATTCATCCAGCCCAATCCCGACGATCCAAACCCGGCGTGGCGCGATGTTCCATATACTGATCACATAGGGATGCTGGCGTTCTTGAAGATGAATGGCGTACCCGTCAGTCCGGAAGCCCGCGCCGCGTCCACGATAGACGACGCTATCGCCGCTGTGCGTGAACTGGAATCCAACCGCGAACGCCTCGACTTCATGATCGACGGCGCGGTGGTGAAGGTGGCTGGTATCGCGCCGCGTCGCGCGCTGGGCGCGACGGATAAGTTCCCCCGCTGGGCGATAGCGTTCAAGTTCCAGGCCGAGGAGGCCGTGACACGGTTGACCGCCGTAACATGGGAATTGGGACGCACGGGTAAACTGACCCCGCTGGCGCGGCTCGATCCGGTCGAGCTGGCTGGAGTGACTATCAGCAAAGCCACGCTGAATAACCAGGGCGACATTGAGCGCAAACGCGTATCGATCGGGTGCAACGTGTGGCTGCGGCGTTCCGGCGACGTTATCCCGGAGATACTCGGGCGCACCGACGAGCTGTTTCCCGACGAGCAGCCGATCATCGCGCCGGAATTCTGTCCCGCGTGCGGCGCGCCTGTCGAGCGTCGGGGCGCGCATCTGTTCTGCGGGAACCGCGACTGTCGGCCTCAGCGCGTAGCGCGATTGACCCACTTCGCGTCGCGTTCGGCGATGGACATAGACGCGTTCAGCGAGAAGACCGCCGAGTTGTTATACGATCAGATAGGATTGCGTTCGCCGGACGAGCTGTATTCGTTGACGGAGGAGCGGCTGATAGTCTTGTCCGGCATGGGGAGCAAGCGCGCGTCAAACCTGCTGGCCGCCATCGAGCGCAGCAAGTCCCGCCCTCTAGACGCGGTTCTATTCGCGCTGGGTATCCCCAACGTGGGCGCCAAGACGGCGCGCGACCTGGCCGAACGGTTCGGCTCGATAGACGCGTTACGCCTCGCCGACGCTGAATCGCTGACCGCCGTCGAGGATGTCGGCGGGGTCGTCGCCGAGAGCGTGATTGAGTTTTTCAAGCAGGATGAGAGCATCAGGCTGATAGATGGGCTGAAGCGCGCTGGGATAGACCCGGTATGCGCCTCGTCAGACGCGTATTTGGCGGATGAATCGCAAGGCGACGGGGTCAAGGGTGCGTTCGACGGCGAACTGGTTGTGATTACAGGGACGCTATCTGTTTTCAGCCGCCGGGAAGCGGAGGAAGCGGTGCGCGCCGCCGGGGGCAAGACGGGCGATTCCGTAACGAAGAAGACCACTCTGGTGATAGCGGGCGAGTCAGCCGGGAGCAAACTGGACAAGGCGCGGTCGTTGGGTATACCCGTCGAGGACGAGGCATACCTGCTGGCGCGGCTTGACGGCGGATCATAATCCGCAGGGTTTGTCCGAAAAAGTGCCCCAAGACCCATGCGAGATTTTTCGAACATATCCTAGTCAGGAGATCACAATGCCGGTATCGCGCGAAATACTATGGGACATAGCGCGTGAATTGGGCTTCACGTCGATGGGCATAACCGCGCCGAATCACGCGCTGCCGCTGCCGGGAACGCCGATGAAGGCGTTGCCGTTCGAGCCGCGCTCAATAGTGGCGTTGGTTATGCCAACGTTCAAGTGGGCGGACTCAGCCTCGCCGCCCGAAAAAGCACCCGAGAAAGATGCCGCCGAGTTCGCCGCCGCGTACATCGGTATGAACACAACGCATCACAAGAGCGGCGAATGGATGGAGCGTGTTCGCGCGCTGGGTATTCAAGCCGAACGGTTGTCGGCGATTCGCTCTAAGACGGCGGCGCTATTCGCCGGACTGGGCGAGTATCGGATGAACACGCTGCTATATACGCGGGAACATGGAAGCTATATTTGCATACAAGTATTTGCTATATCAGCGTTATATGAGCCGGATGAACCAGCGCGCTGCGGGAATCCCGAACGAGCCGATCTCGCTCCGGGCTGCGTTGGTTGCAGACGTTGCGTCAAGGCGTGTCCTACCGGCGCACTGGATGGCAAGGGTGGTATAGACGTAAACAAATGCTTGAGATTCCATATGTTTTCAGGTAAACCCACCCCCGTCGAATACCGACGCTTAATGGGCAGGCAGCTGATTGGATGCGAGGTTTGTCAGTTTGTGTGCCCGATGGAGCCGCCTACCGTCGGGATTATCCAGCGCGAGGACTGGCCGTGGCTGCGCATGGAGAATTTGTTGGAGCCGTCGACGGAGACGCTGGACGCGATGGGCAAGGCGATAGGCGTCAATTACGCCAGGCTTCGCCGGGTGCAGGCGCAGACCGCACTGATCGCGGGAAATTTTTGCCGCAGGGAATATCTTCCTCCGTTGAAACGTCTAATGGTTGTGAATGATCCGACTGTAAGTGAGCACGCTCAATGGGCTGCGGAGCGGATTCAGTACGGATGTCCGGAATGATTGGAGGTTTATATGGATATAAAGAAGATGCTTGTGGCACTGGTTTTACTGGCTTTGGTGTTCAGCGCGGCGGCGTTCGCGGGAGCGGAGTCGGAAGCGAATCCGGGAGAGGCGCTCGTGGAAGCGGCATTGAAGGTCGAGGAGCCGGGCGAAACCGACTCCATATTGTCGACCCTTGACGGTGGCGAGACGTATGGACTTATATACCCCAGCGTCCTGCCGACCGAATGGCCGTTACTCGATTCAACGCTGATATACGGTAAGCCGGAGTTGGACGAGCAGGACTCCCAGCGGTATGGCTGGGGAGCAAACCTCATCGTGAATGGTCGGGAAGGCGATTTCTATGAGGTTACGCTGGCGGGCAAGCATGGCTGGATACTAGCGAGCGAGGTCAGGCTTAATTCTGATAACGTTGAATACGCGCCGGTAAACGTGCTGCGGATGCGTCGGCGCGGCGCGATTGAGCTGTATGATTTCCCGTTATACAAGTGGAGTTCGGTTGCGACGGTCTATCAAGCCACCGAAGCGTACACGGATTTCGAGGCGCTGGCACTTGCAGGAATTGTGTGGAAGGTGCGCGCGCCTGATGGAACGATAGGTTACATGCCGGGCAGCGGCGAGAATTACACCGATCCGCCCATAATCTACGGTTCATATTCCGAGGCGGCGGCGGGGGGCGGCGTCGCTATAGTCTGTCTCAGCAGCGGCTGGGTGAACGTGCGGAGCAGTCCGGGCGGGGATCGGATAAGCATTGCGTATGACGGATGGCAGGGTAAAGTTCTGGACGAGGTGACAAAGGGCGGCACGGCTTGGACGCATCTCGTCATGAACGGGCAGGAAGGGTATATCCAGTCCATTTACCTGCAAACGCTTCACTATATTAACGCCGACGGGGTGTGGGAGTGACGGGGGACGGGGAACCGCCCCCTCTGTCGCTGCGGCGACAGAGGGGGTTCTCCCGTCGACAGCAGGTGATACAGGATTGACTAGCGATATTAACTAGCGATATTAACTAATGAGACTAACCAACGATATTATACCAAACTATAGGAGGCACTATGAACCGAAACATTATATCCCTGCTGCTCTCGCTGACACTATTGATGTGCTGGCCGTCGGCGCTGGCAAATGCCGACGCGGACTCGTCCCAGGTTGAGTTCGCCATCATGCACAACCCAGGCCCGGTTAGTATGATCCCGTTGCTCAACGAGATGGACGGGATGCGGGAACCTGCCGCGCACTACTACAGCGGTACGCCCGTAATCGTGCACTCTCGGCAGGGCGATTGGTGCGCCGTCAGCGTGGGCGGCAGTCCTGGCAATCCCATGACAGGCTACGCGCGGACGCAGGATCTGCGCTTCGGCGTGGATTCCGTCGAACTGCGGAACGATATGGAAGGCGGCGCTGTACGCGTGAGCACCGCGCTACTGACCGATCCGTCCGTCGGCGCCGATGTTATAGGTACGTATGACGAAGGGACGCGCCTCACCGTCTTTGGTATCATCGAGCAGTCCGGGCCGCGGTATCTGCATGTGACCATCGGGGAGAGTGACGGTTATATAAGCGAAAATGACGTTATACTCGACCGTAACGCCGGAAAGACATACTCCGACGGCGTGGATATGTACGGCGTTGTGTATAACGGCACATTGAGGCACAGCACCCTGCCTCCTCTGTACAGTTCGCCTGAATTCAATCCGGAAAACGTCATCGGCGAGGTGGAGTTCGGCACGACTGCAGTGGTTCACCGCCAGCAGGGTGATCTGTATGAAGTGTCGCTGTATGACAGGCGCGGATGGATGTCTGTCAGCGATGTGTTCCTGGACGCGCAGAACATTGAATACGAGCCGATCGAATCCATAGGGGTTTTTACTGACGAACCCGTCAAGCTGTACAGCTTCCCGGATGTAAAGGCCGATGTCACGGCCGAGGTGACCGCCAACGCGGAGGGTTACCTGCATCTATATGTGATCGGCAGGGCGGGCGCTTACTGGCATGTAACAACCCTTGACGGGAGGACAGGCTTCGTTGAAGGCGCGTATAAATATACAAAAGATTCCAGCCCGTATGGTACCATGCAGATCAGCGATCTCGATACGTCGGTGGGCATTGTCTGCACGCCAGAACCGGACGAGTGGCTGAACGTGAGGAGCGAACCGTCCCTCTCCGCTGATGTAATCGACAAGCTGTACAGCGGCGTACAGGTGAAGATACAGAAAGGTCCGTCGCCCGTCGACAGAGAATGGATGTATGTATTCGTGAACGGACAGGACGGATATGTCATGACCAAGTTCATAAAACCGCTTTCAAACGGCTGAAAGGGAAAGCCCATATGCTTAAACTGGAAAACGTATCCAAGAGCTACGCGAAGGGCGGCGTCCGCGCTGTGGATGGATTGTCGCTTGAGGTTCGCGCGGGCGAGGTGTTCGGCTTCATCGGCCCGAACGGTGCTGGCAAGACCACCACGATCAAGCTGATCACCGGGATACTCTCGCCCGACGAGGGACGAATCACCGTCGGCGGCGTCACGCTGGACGATGATCCTATCGCGGCCAAGCGCAAGATAGGCTACGTCCCCGATGCGCAGGACGCTTACGACCGCCTGACCGGGCTGGAATACCTGAATTTCATGGGCGATATATACGGCGTATCCTCCCGCGATCGCGCGGAGCGGATCAAGCCGCTAGCCGAGCGGTTTGAACTGACCGGCGCGCTGAACGGGATCGTGAAGGGATACTCGCGCGGCATGAAACAGAAGCTCGCGCTGATAGGCGCGCTGCTGCACGATCCGCCGCTGTGGGTGCTGGATGAACCGATGGTCGGTCTCGACCCGCGCGCCGTCCATGTGATCAAGCGGCAGATGCGCGCGCACTGTGACGCGGGGAACACGGTCTTCTTCTCGACCCACGTGCTGGACGTGGCCGAGCGTCTGTGCGACCGGATAGGCATACTCCAGCATGGCAGGCTGATAGCCGTCGGCACGCTGGACGAACTGCGCAGCGGCGAAACCGGAGCATCGCTGGAACGCGTGTTCCTGGAGCTGACGGGTGACGACGACGACATCGACGGTGACTATGATGAATAATCACTCGCCCTTCATGACGCTGCTGGCGATGCAGCTGCGCCAGCGGCTGGGGCTGTCCGTCATGCGTCAGCGAATCCGCGAGCGTCGGGCGGGATTGTGGAAGAGCGTGGGCATAGGCGCTGTCGTAGTTGTGTCCATGGGCACGCTGATAGGCTTCTACACCTGGCTGGTGCACGCGTTCGGGCGAATGCTGGCGTCGGCGGGACTGGAGTCGATACTGCCGTTAGTGGGGATTAGCGGATCCATGCTGGCGACGCTCGTCGCCGGCACGGCGTTCCTATTGAGTATACTATATCTGAACCGTGACGCGGAGGCGTTGTCCGCGCTGCCGGTATCCAGCCGCACCGTGTTCGCGGTGAAGATCACTCAAGCGTTGCTGGGCGAGGCGGCGACGTCGATACCGCTGGCGTGGCCGGTGTTCATTGTGTTCGGGATCGTTACGAAGGCGGGCGCGTTCTATTACGTCAAGGCTGTGATTGTGTGGCTGTGCGCGCTGTCACTGCCGCTGATGCTCGCCGCGCTCATAACGCTGCCGCTTATGCGCTGGAGCGCGCTGTGGCGTCGACGGGAGCAGATAGCCGTCGTGGGCGGGTTTGCGCTGATGATCGCGTTCCTGGTGGGCGAGATGTGGCTGAGCAGCCGCCTGTCCGCCATGTTGGAGGGCGGCGCGCTGCTGCAATGGATGATGGGCCGCGTCGATTTGTTCGACCGCATAGCCGGCGCGATACCGCCATTGTGGCTGTCATTGCGTGCGCTGACCGGGACAAGTATCGCTTCTGTGGGATACCTCGCCGCGCTGGTGGCATTGTCGGCGATGTTGGGCGCTGCGGCAATGTGGCTGGCTGGCAAGGTGTATCAGGCAGGAGTCTCCGCACAGACGGAATCGCACTTCAACCTGAAGAGCGTGGATTTCGACGGTAGGATATTCAAGCGGCGTTCACCACGAATCGCCGTGATGATCCGCGAGGCGAAACTGACGCTGCGCACGCCTGTCTATGCGATGAATATCGTCACGCTTGTTGTGGTGTTCCCCGTGATGATAGTGGGCATGTTTCTGGTGGGCGGCTCGACCAACGAACTCGATGTGGAGGCGATGCTCGCACTGCTGGAGCGGTTCTTTTATGACCCATGGATGATAGCGCTACTGATCGCCGGGCTATCCATGATACTGGGCTGCATGAACACGGCCGCGTCCACGTCTATATCGCGGGAAGGGCGGATGTTCATCTGGGCGCGGGTGTCGCCTGTGCCGTATGACGTTCAGGCCGAGGGGAAGCTGGTGTTCGCGCTGGCGTTGTCATGGCTGCAATCGCTGTTCGTCGCTGTCAGCTTGGGCCTGTCGCTGAGGCTGCCGACGGCGGGCGTAGTGGCGGGATTCCTGTTGAGCGTGCCGGGGGTGATTCCCGCGGCCGTAATACAAATGTCCGTCGATATACTCCATCCCAAGCTGCTGTGGACAAACCCGGTAGAGGCTGTCAAGCAGAACATGAACCTGATGCTGGGCATGGTGTTCGCCGCGATATATTCCGCCGCGCTAATCGTGCCCTCTGCAGTGCTGATCATCCGCGCCGGGGTGTCGACGGGCGCGGTATACGCCGTGATGTGCGCGATAAGCGTAATAATGTCGGTTGCGGCGCGGATGCTGTTGAGGAAAGTGGCGAGGGAGGGCTACGCACGTGTCGAGATTTGACAGCGGATAATAAAATATGTTACAATCCGCCGGGGTGAGCGGGCATGAGCCGGTCGGATCGATACCATGAGTTGAACGCGGAGGGCGGATACAACGCAAAAAAGCATCTGATCACCGCGGGATGCGACGCGGTCGAGATGGCCGCAACATACGGTACGCCGCTGGTCGTATTGGATGAGTTGACGATACGGCAGCGTTGTCGCGCGTTCGTTAGGGGATTGAAGGACACGGGGTTGGGCGGCGGCGCGTGGTATGCCGCCGAGGTGAACCCGTCTCAAACGGTGCTGCGCATAGTGCGGCAAGAGGGGCTGGGCGTTGCGGCGGCTTCGCTGGCGCACGCGAGGGCGGCGTTGAACGCTGGCTTCTCGGGCGGTGCGATACTGTTGTACGGGCCGAAGTCGAAGGAGACGATCGACAAGGCCGTCGCGCAGGGTATCGGGCGGATATCCGTTGATAGCGTTGAGGAGATAGATGCGCTGCAATCCTCGGCGAGTGAGGCGGGCGTCAGCCAGGACGTACTGCTGCGGATCAACCCGGAATTAAACGTACCTTTGCACGCGCAGGATTCGCTGTGGGGCTGCGCACCGGGGGCGCGGTTCGGCGTGCCGCAGGAAGAGGCGCTTAACGCGGTGAAGCGCATAGCGGCGTGTCCGAATCTGAGGTTGATTGGTTTGCACGCGCATTTGGGCAGCCAGATTGAGTCGGGGCAGCCGTATGTGGCCGCGCTGGAACAGCTGACTGATTGTGTGGTGCTGGCGATGGTCGTCATTGGCGCGGAGATGCGGGAGCTTAATTTGGGCGGGGGGTTCCCGATAAGGTTCGCGAGGGATGATGATCCGCCGCCGGTTGGTGAAACGATGGCGGAACTGTCGTACGCGCTGCGTTCGATGTGCCAGCGCAAGGGAATGAGGCTGCCCGCGCTGAGCTTGACGCCGGGGCGCGCGATCATCCAGGAGGCGGGCACGCTGCTAACGACGGTTGAGGCGGTCAAGAGGTATGACGGTGCGGGGATGCGTCCGGTAGCTGTGACGGACGCCGTCGCGCCGGACGCGTCTAATACCGCGTTCGCGAGGCGGCAGCCGATGTTCGCTTTAGCCAACCGGGTTGGGGGCGATCTGGAGCCTTGTTCAGTTGCGGATAGGTCGTGCAGTCCGAGCGGTTTTTTGGCGTGGGACGTAACGCTGCCAAGGCTGAAGGCCGGGGATTTGCTTGCCTGTTACGCGCAGGGCCGAGAGCCGTGGCCATATAGCTGCGCGACAGCGTTGGCGCAATACGGTAACGCGACATTGATAAACCGCCATCACGAGGACGACGGATATCTATCGCTGGAGAAGGTGCCCGCGCGGCTGAATCATTGAGGCGAGCCTAGGGTTAACCTCTCTGCCGCGGCATCTCCCCCGGGGAACGCCCCCTCTGCCGCTGCGGCGGCATCTCCCCCTAGGGGGGCGATGAGGGTTGTCGGTTACGTTACGAGATAGAGTATCGGAGCACAACCGGCAATCCGAAGCCGATGGATTGTGTGTCCCGTGGGTCCCGGCGCCGCGTGGTATGTTTTCCAAGGGGCGGATCGCCATTGGAGGGGTCTGGGACTGTGTCCCACGCTCCCCGCTGGGACGTTCCTCGTCCCAACGTTCCAACCCTGTGCCCCGCCAGCGAAAATGCTATGAAGAAGTTGACAACTCACACCATAGTGGCGGGGCGCCAGTAACTTAAAGCGCAGTCGATCCGCAGATCGAACAGCGTCCCGCCGCAGCGGACAACCGGGGGTTACGTGACGCAACCCAAGCGTAGCGTTACGCAATGCTACATTTATATTGCGCAACGCAACATCCGGCTGTCCGCTGCGGCGGGACGCTGTTCGGTTTGCGAACCGAATGCGCTTTAAGTTTGTGGCGCCCCGCCACTATGGTGTAAGTTGACTATTACCTTACAGCGCTTTTGTTGGCGGGGCGCAGGGTGGGAACGATGGAACGGAGGA
>JAISBH010000072.1 GCA_031266295.1 Oscillospiraceae bacterium
GGGACTCTGTCCCGATACCCTGCGAAGGGCTATCCGCCCTTTCGAAACCTGACCAGGCTTCGCCTGGACCATCGTGATACACAATCCATCGGCTTCGGCCAATCAGTTAGGTTCTGATACTCAATCTCGTAACGTAACCGACAACCCTCATCGCCCCCCTAGGGGGAGATGTCGCCGCAGCGACAGAGGGGGTTCCCCAGGGGGAGGTCGGGAGGGGGACGTGAGTCCCCATCCCGAAAGCGCGGATGCGCCGCGCTATCCGCCCTTTCGAAACCTGACCAGGCTTCGCCTGGACCATCGTGATACACAATCTACCGGCTTCGGATCGCCTGTTGTACCTGGATAGTCTGTTCCGGAACGCAACCCGTTCCTCCGTTGCTTGCAATCCACATCGTAACCGACAACCCTCATCGCCCCCCTAGGGGGAGATGTCGCCGCAGCGACAGAGGGGGTTCCCCCGTAACTATTGGAGCAGCATGGCTTCAGCGGCGCGCATACCGTCCACTGCGGCCGATACGATGCCGCCTGCGTAACCCGCGCCCTCGCCCGCCACGTATAAACCACGCGCACTGGCCTGATACGTTGCGTCCCTCACTATCCGCACCGGACTGGACGATCGGCTTTCAACCGCCGTCAGCACTGCGTCCGGTTGAGCGAATCCTGGCAGCATCCTGTCCATGCGCCTCAGCCCATCCCGCAGCGGTTCAGTCAGATACGCTGGTAGACAGCCATCCAGATCGCACCACTCCACACCGAGCGGATACGTTGGCGCAACCAACCCTGGACCCCGCGACGGCCTCTTACGTAAAAAGTCCTCCACGCGCTGCGCGGGCGCGCGAAAATTACCGCCGCCTGCGCGGAACGCCGCCTCCTCTAATCCGCGCTGAAGCGACAAACCATCCAGCGGCTTGTCGCCGAACCGATCCTCGGCCAGCCCAACCAGCAGTCCGGCGTTCGCGTTAACCCCACCCCTAGAATACGCGCTCATCCCGTTCAGCACGACGCCGCCCGGTTCCGACGCGGCCGCGACCACCGTCCCGCCCGGACACATGCAAAATGTGTAAACGTCCACGCCGCTGGGCAGGTGCGTGGCCAGCTTGTAATCCGCCGCGCCCAATCCCGGATGCGAGCTGTACGCGCCGTATTGAGCGCGGTTCAGCCATGCCTGGCTGTGTTCGATCCTCACGCCCACCGCGAATGGCTTGGGCTGCAGCAGTATGCCCGCGTCCTGCAGCATTTGAAGCGTATCGCGCGCGCTATGTCCGATGGCCAATAAGATGCGGTCGGCGCGTATGTTTATGTTCGGATCACTGCCAGACGCCGCCGCAAGCCCGCGCGCGTTGATCACCGCGCCGTTCCGCGTTTGAACGCCCGTCAGCTTCGTCTGAAATGAGAACGTCCCGCCCATCTCAACAATCCGCCCGCGCAAACGCTTGACGACGCCGGGCAACAAATCCGTTCCTATATGCGGTTTGGACAGTACCAGTATCTCCTCGGGCGCGCCGCACTCGACGAAGGTCTCCAGTACATCTTGGCGGTGCGGATCCTTTATGCCCGTGGTCAGCTTCCCGTCGGAGAACGTCCCCGCGCCTCCCTCGCCAAACTGAACGTTGCTATCCGGATTAATCGCTCCGCCGGCCTGGAACAGCGCAACGTCCTTCGCCCGCTCGTCAACAGGTTTTCCCCGCTCCCAAACGACGGGTTCCCAGCCCGCCCGCGCTAGCACGTACGCCGCGAACAGTCCAGCAGGACCCGCTCCGATAATCAGCGGGCGTATCGCTGGCTTTGGGCGATCGTCGGTTACTATCGCGATGCGCTTCGCCTCTCCCGGATTAAC
Source organism: Oscillospiraceae bacterium (assembly GCA_031266295.1). Classification (GTDB taxonomy): domain Bacteria; phylum Bacillota; class Clostridia; order Christensenellales; family Aristaeellaceae; genus BNUH01. Next base: position 1,838 of record JAISBH010000072.1, read on the forward strand.
GCGCCTCACCCTCCCGTCGCCGCGAAGCATGAGGTTCTCATCAGACTCTGACCACGTGCCCTCCACGTCCAGCGTAACCACGGCGTGCACGTCACGCTTGTCGCGCGCGTCGATCGACCATCGCGTGATCTTTGCCGACAATACGGAGGAAACATCTCGCCCCAGCGCGCGCGCCGCAGTCTGGCGTATCTCAGGATCCTCCGCGTTCAACGGAAGGGACAGATTTGTTATACGTATCATCGCGATCCCGCCTCCCCCGCGACGATCCCCGACGCCCATGCCCACATCAGGTTGAACCCGCCGCACGCACCATCTACGTCCAGAGCCTCGCCTGCGGCAAACAAGCCCGGTATGATTCTGCATTCCAGCGTCTCGCTATCGAACGAGCTGAATGCCGCGCCGCCCGCCGTCGCTTGCGCGTCGCGAAAGCCCTTTACGCTGGCGACGGGCAGCCGCCAGTCGCGCAATAGCCGCGCGATTGTATTCCACGTCGCCTTGTCGGCGCGGACGTTTCCGTCCATGCGCGCGACTCGCGGCAACCGTGCCGCAATGCTTGGATGAACCAGGCCGCGAAGCAGATCCTCAACCGACGCGTTCGTATCATGCGAGTGTGATATAAGCCAGTCGCTCCAGTCGCGCTGCGAGCGTTCGGGTAGCAGGTCTATCTTCAGTTCAAGACGCGCCGCGCGCGACGTCAAACTGTCCACAAACCGAGATAGCTGCATCGCCGCGACACCCGATACCGCGTCCTCGCGGAACAGAATCTCTCCCTCCTCGCTGGAGACGACCCTTTCGTCCGCAAGGAGGGATAGATTTGCACGCGCGCGAACGCCCTTCATACCGCGTATCGAGGAAGGATCTACCTTGATAGGGGCCAGCGACGGTAGCAGCGGCTTCATAGGCACGCCGAGGGATTTGAACAGATGATAGCCCGTCGCGTCACCAGCGCCTATACCGGCCTTGCCGCCGGTCGTGATGATCACCCGATCCGCTCGGAGTGTTTGATTAATTATGAATCCATCCGCGTCTTTGCGGATATCGGCAACCGTATATCCGTTGCGTACGTCGACGCCCGCCTCCGTGAGACGCTGTCGTAGTACGTCTACCACCGCGTTCGCGACTCCGCTGGCGGGATAGACGCGCCCCTCGTTCTCCTCACGGCAGATAAGTCCCAATGATTCCCAGTATTCCAATAAACGTTTGGCTGAATAACGGCGCAACAATACCAACGCCGCTTCCGCGCCGCCGCCGTAATAATGTCCGGTTGGGTCGGAGGTGTTCAATAGATTGCATCGGCCGTTGCCCGTAGCGAGCAGTTTTTTGCCGACGCGCGGGTGCTGCTCCAGCAGAATCACCCGCGCGCCGCTCTTTGCTGCGCTAAGCGCGGCGGTTATACCCGCCGCGCCCGCGCCAATTACAGCCAGTGTCATGGGGTCTCTGTCGTCAAAGGCGTTTGTTCCTGGGGAGCGTCGTCCTGGGCTGCATTCTCTGGAATCACGCCCTCTTGGATTGAATCTTCCTGGATCACGCCTTCCTGGACCGAATCCTCCTGAATTGGATCCTCTTGAACCGAATCCGAATCTTCCTGGATTGGGTCCGCTGGGGTTGCGTCTTCTTGAGGTACTGATTGCAGCCAGTATAGCTGCATCCGATGCTCCGCGTTTAAGGACGACAGCTGCACGCCGTTCTCATCCGTTGGAGTCGTCGTCTTGACTGCGACGCCATATTCCCCAAGACGATTAATAGCGGCGGCCATGGCCGTGATTGACATATCCACATAGATGACGTCTTCGCGATCGACGGCGTCCAGCAATGGATTCTCAAGATTGAACCGTTCCATCAGCGCAGCGCGCCGTGGGCTGTACAGGTCGTAACTGCCGCCGATCATTCGTGAAAACGCATCTTTTCTAGGCGGCTTCAATGCGTCGGGGTTAAAGCGATCCAGAGGATTGTCGCCTATGAACACCGCGCCTGGCATGTGATCCATCAGGTCGGCCAGTTCCTCAGCGGCGGCCAGAGACGGCGAACGCTGCCGATTGTATTCGCCGAGGTTATACAGCAGCATGTAGGCGGCGCCGACGAATCCGATCATCACCGCAGTCGCGACTAGGCCTCGCACCAGTTTACTCGACACTATTCTGTATAATTGTTCCGCCGACGCTTTCGGGTCGAAATCCGCCATCAGCGTTAGTATACCCAGCATGTAAAACGGCGCGATATCGCGGAACGATGTACGGTTGATCAGTATCATCGCGGCATGACCACCGAACGCGGCGATGGCCGACAGCAGCGTGATCCAGCCGCGTCCGCGATTGGTGGTTTCAATGACCAGCGCGCACAGCAGGAACAGCCCGATCATCATCAGGAACTGCAGTTTGCCTAGCGTCTCCCACAGTCGAGCGCCGAACCCATCTGTCGAGAACCAGCGGGCGGCGTGCTGCACGTTCTGAACGGCTTCGGGTGACGTCAGTTCAGAATCGGCGGTGGAGCGCAGCGTGAACAACTGTCCGTCGTTCAGCGACCAGCCCAGTTTGCTTAGGCTGGAGTCGGCCATGGCTTGCTCTTTAACCGATTCATCTTCCGGCAGGGTTGGACTTGACGTGCTGGTACCGCCGTCCAGCGAGACCACCTCGCCGTATAGGTCTGACAGTCCGTTGACCTCGGCGCCTAAGTAGGAGGCCTGAGCGTCTTCATACGACATGTACTGATTGTTGAACGCGCGCCACTCGCTATTAAGCCCGGACGTCAGTGTGGTGGAGCACGCCAGCACGATCACTAGGGGTACGGCCGACCAGAATTTCTTGCCGCGAACGGGGAACGACTTGCCCGCCCCGGCGCAGATCACGGTCAGCGCCGCGAGTATTACGCCCGTCCTGTACGACAGAGCCGCGCCGAATACGACCAACAGATTGCCGATTATTAAGCGCGGTATGCTGAGCGTATCGTCATGCGAGTCTATAGCCATCAGCGCGCCCGTTATGACGCACATGGCCGCAACCACGCGCGACTGTATCGAGCTGACCATCACGATCAGTATCGGCGAAAGCACGACTATACCGGGGAGCAGTCCGCCCTTCCGGCGCGCGGCCAGACTGAGCGCGCCGGCTCCGGCCAGGAACGTCAGCGCCAGCAGCAGCGTGCCGAACCAGTTTACGCCCGACGCCAGTCCATATAGCCATGCGATCAGCTGGCCCAGCCATGGATGGATATTCGCGGCGTAAGCGTCGTACGCGCCGTATCCGCCGCCGAACAGCATGTTGGCATAGTGATCCTCAATCTCAATGAAGTACATACCAGTCACCGCGACGCACAACGCGATCAACGCCGCAATATATATCGCGGGTATTGCCGTGCGGCGAAGGAACGGCTGGCGTTCATATGTATGCTCTTGGACAGCCGCCTTGCTTGATGGTTTCGACATATTATCACCTCACAACAGCATTATACCATAAATCGGCGGGATTGGCTATCGTATCCGCGAGGATGCTTGACGATGAAGTTATGGTTTCGCGCCTATAAGCCTGAGCAGCCTCTCTTTATCCTCAGCGGTGATGAATTCGCTGTCGGCAAGGTTTTTGAGTTGGTCGACCATGAAATTAGGAACGGCGTCACATCCACCCGTCGCTTCCAACTTGTTCAGCAACTTCGCGATTTCGTCGGCTGGATTCGATTCATCATCGTCGCCTTCCAGCGTTTGATACATGTCTTTCGCCGCTTCATCCACAAACGGCAGATTATGTTTTATTTCTAACTTAACGCCGACCTGCTCCGCTATGCCCGAGAATAACGCGTAGACGCGCTGATGGCGTACAAAAAGCTTCAATGGACGTTTGTACTGCGAGATGCATGTCAGCAAGCCTTCCGTCAATTCAGAGGTGGTTTTTGCGTTTATGCCCGGTTCTGACGTCACCACGCAATGCAGCACCAATCCGTCGGCGTGGTCGACATACAGCATCATAAACGGGAAGAACGGCATGCCTTCAGGCTCGCTCACCTTTCCATCCTTGTTCGCGACGCCATGGGCGACAGGCTTCGGGCACATGAACAGCTCGCATTCAACCGCGCCGCTCTTTCTAATTTTCTTGTACATTTGGGCCTGAAGCTCATTCGCGAGTACGGGCGTGAGAGATTGCTTGTCCGACGGTGCCGGCAGGCCGACCATACTCCACGAAAAATCGCCGTCGCTCCGCTTTTCCAGCAGCGGTATCGTGCGGTCGAATGGAATGCCTTCAGCAAACCCCAGCCCCATTTTTGCAAATTGCGCGTTCCGCGTGTTCGCCTTGATTTTGGCTGCGATATTCAGCCCGGCTTCAAGCGCCAGGCCTAATATCTCAAGGTCGCTCTGATCGTCGATAAACCCCGGCACGCAATACGGCCTATATCGGCGCAGCAGCGGGTACGACTGCTTTGCCCGGCATTTCACTCCCGACTTGCGAATATCTTCCAGATCGCGTTCTTCCATCTCTTCTTTGTTGTCGAAGGCGCACATGATGCAGTCCTGGCTCATTATGCGCTCTTTTATACGAAAAAGGTCCGTATCCTCCCTGGTATCACCTAACTTTCGATAAGACGCAAGTCCCGCGTCTCCCGGATATACTGCCAATGCCAGCATTTTGCCTAAGTTCCCCAACACGCAGCAGTATCCCAGCGAACCGTCCGGCAATTTCACCGCGAACAGTTCAGAATCGTACATATATTTCCAAATCGCAGCCGACCGGAATTCCGCCGCCAAACGGTATACTTTATTTCGCATTGCGTCATGCTCCTTTACCAATATCTCTATAAAACAGTATACGGTATCCTGGGTGAGAAAGCAAGTTCGCCGGACGTTTTCAGCGAGGAATGTCTGGGCGCGCCGACGAAAACCGGCTTGTTATCACCGCCCGGCAGGGTATATACTTCTGTGGGATCGATCTGCGGAAACGGACGATTCAATCTGAAAATGCTGGAGGTTAAGCAGTGGCTGACGACTTGGCGTACTTGTTGGAACGAAAGCCCCGCGCGTCCCTGGGTTTTTTCCCGACGCCGTTTACCAGGCTGGATAGGTTATCCGACATGCTCAAGGTCGATTTATGGATCAAGCGCGACGATTTCACCGGCATGAACCTGTTTGGCGGGAACAAGATTCGCAAACTGGAGTATCTGTTAGGCGACGCGCTCGCGTCAGGATGCGACACGGTATTCACGTATGGCGCGACCCAGTCGAATCACGCGATGCAAACCGTCGCTGCGTGCAGGCGATTGGGGTTGAATCCGATCCTGTATCTGAATACATATGTAAAGCCTGATCCAAACGACGTTAGGTCGAACATGCTGCTGGACCGCGTGTTCGGGGCGGAGATGCACATACTCGAAAGTCGGCCCGGCGAGAGTGAAGCCGATACGGAAGAGCGATGCTTTGATCTGGGTAAGGCGCACGCGGCACGGCTGGAGTCGCAAGGGCACGGATGCTGCGATATCCCGCTGGGCGGCGCGAGTCCGATAGGTTCGGCGGGATTCATTGGCGGCGCGCTGGAGTTGACACGGCAATGCACTGACGGCGGCGTCGATCCCTCGTTCATATTCTGCGCGACGGGAACGGGAGGCACGCTAGCCGGGCTGACCGCAGGATATAGAGCGCTCGGCTCGAAAGCGCGTATAATCGGCGTGGCGGTGTCCGACAAGAATTCGGAGTATGAAACAAAGTGCTCAAACCTCGCGAACGCCAGCCTCGCCTGGTTGGGCAGCGACGTTAAGCTAGACGCGTCGGATTTCACCGTCGAGCGCGGGTATTTTCAACCAGGGTATGAGAAACCCAACTTCGCCGCGACCGAAGCCATCCGCCTGCTTGCGCGGACAGAGGGATTGATAGCCGATCCGGTCTACACCGGCAAGGCTTTCGCGGGTATGCTGGGCTGGATACGCAGTGGCGGAGCGCCGATGGGATCGACGCTTGTGTTCTGGCATACTGGCGGAGCGACGGCGCTGTTTGCGGAGAGCGCCATCGTAGGCGACCTATCGTCTGAGATATAATGGGATGGGGCGGTGTTTCGGCGTTAATCAAACCTCTCTAAGAACGCGCGGGTAGTCTCTTTCTCCGGCGCGCCGAACATCTTCTCCGGCGGACCGGATTCTTCTATCACGCCGTTATGCAGGAAGACTACCTCGTCCGCCGCACTGCGCGCGAAGGACATCTCATGGGTGGCCATCAGTATCGTCGCGCGGGTGGACTTAAGTTCTCTTACGAGATCGAGCACCTCGCCGACCAACTGTGGATCGAGTGCGGACGTGATCTCGTCCAACAGAAGCAGCTCCGGATCAGACGCTATCGCGCGTACGATCGCGACGCGCTGCTGTTGCCCTCCGGACAACCTATCGGGGTAAACGCGCGCCTTCGACTCGATCCCTATTCGCCTTAAAAGCTCCATGCCGCGCGCGTACGCCTCGCCGCGCCTCATGCCCACTACCTTGCGCAGCGACAACGTCACGTTGTCCAATACCGTCATGTGCGGGAACAGGTTGAAGCTCTGGAACACTATGCCTATCTTACGGCGTACCTCGTCCTGATCGCGTCGCGGATCGGATATATCCTCTCCATTCAAGAATATCCTGCCGTCGCTTATGGTCTCCAACAGATTCGCGCAGCGCAGCAGCGTTGACTTGCCCGACCCGGACGCACCCACGCACACCACAACCGTATGCGGCATTACATCAAGCGTCACCCCACGCAGCACCGCGTTTCTGCCGAACGTCTTGCGTACGTCCTCAAACCGCAGCAGCGGCTG
>JAISBH010000098.1 GCA_031266295.1 Oscillospiraceae bacterium
CCCCTTCCCGAAGGCGCGGATGCGCCGCCGTCAGCGGAAGTAATCCACACCCCCCTCAAATATGGGTTGATAGGCGTTCTTATCCACATTAAGGTATAATCCGCGTCCAACGCGCTCACTATGCCCCATTCTACCCAGCATTCTACCATCTGGAGAGCATATGCCCTCCACCGCTCCATATGATCCGTTCGGATTAAACGGCGTGTCCATAGTGGGACTGTCATCCATATCGACATACTGGGTGACGATCTGGCCAGACGCGGCCAGAGACGCGTACTGTTCAGGGGATATAACGAATCGACCCTCACCGTGCGATATGGGCACCGTGTACACGTCGCCCGCATCACACCTCGACAGCCACGGCGACATGTTCGACGCGACGCGCGTGCGAACCAACATGCTCTGATGCCTGCCAATCACGTTGTATGTCAGCGTCGGCGACGAAGCGTCCTGCGCGCGTATCTCGCCGAACGGAATCAATCCCAGCTTGATCAACGCCTGGAATCCATTACAAATACCCAGCATCAGCCCGGTCCGCAAGCATTCGTTCAACGCCTCGCCGACCGACGGGTTACGCAGGAACGCCAGTATCAGCTTTGCCGAACCGTCAGGCTCGTCACCGCCCGAGAACCCGCCCGGCAGCACGATCATCTGCGAATGCCGGATAAACTCCGCAGCGCGGCTCGCGCTCTCGACAATCTCCGACGGCGTTAGATTGCGTATTACTTGAACAACGGGCTGCGCTCCCGCGCGTTCTAGCGCGCGCGCCGTGTCAACCTCGCAGTTGGTGCCGGGGAACACGGGTATCCACGCGCGCGGCTGGGCGAATCCCCCCGCGCGGGTTACTCGCTGTCGGATGAACGATATCGGCGCAATGCGCGACGTATCCGCCTTATCCTCCACAGTGCGACGCGGGAACACGCCTTCCAGCCTCGCGTCATACGGAACCGACAATTCCTCCAGGCTCAACCGTTCGTCTCCGATTATTATGGCGGGTTCGGCGACGGTCTCGCCGACAATAAACGCGTCTGGCAGATCGCCTACATCAGCGTCGCCGCGTAAAGCAAGCAACATCGCGCCTGGCGTCGATTCAAACAGCGCGTCCGGATCGCACGTTACGCGCGCCCCGACCCCGTTGCCAATACCCATCTTGAACAGCGCTTCCGCCAGACCGCCAGGGCCTAGAGTCCATGCGGCCTCCAGCGAACCGGATTGAGTCAGGCGTTCTATGCCGTCCAGCGTCCTGATGAAACCGTCGGGATCGTTCAGCGGGTTCACGCCCACGCAAACCAGGGACGCGCCGCGACCGCCCGTCGTAAGTTTGAATTCATTGGATACCACGCGCCTGATTGATCCCGCCCCTACCGCGAACGCGACCAATGTCGGCGGTACGTCCAATCCCTCGAAGCTACCCGACATGCTGTCCTTGCCGCCGATGGCCGCTACCCCAAGCGTCGTTTGCGCGGCCAGCGCGCCCAGCAGCGCAGCCAACGGCAGTCCCCACCGTTTGGGATCGCCGCCCAAACGCGGAAAGTATTCCTGCAATGTCAGGTATAGATTCGACCGCTCGAACCCCGCCGCGACGAGTTTCGACGCCGCCTCGCACACCGCGAGATACGCGCCGCCGTAAGTGTCGCGCTCCATCCATTCAGGCTGGAAACCGCACGCCATGCCTGAGCACGCGTCCGTCTCGCCCTCGACGGGAAAGCGCGCGACCATCGCTTGCGACGGAGTGCGCTGATACCGCCCGCCGAACGGCATCAACACCGTGCCCGCGCCGATCGTGCTGTCGAAGCGTTCGGCGAGTCCTTGCTGGGAACATATGTTCAGGTCGGATAACAATGATTCGAACCGCTGCTTTATGGGTACGCCATTTACCGCCGGGATATCTTCCTCCGCAAGAGAGGCGGCCGCTGGTTGCGGCGCACAGCGCGAAGCGGGTGCGTTTCCGCAGAATCCCGAAGGGATTCTTTCATCTATGACCGCCGACGCGTGCCGACGCGCGCCGTTCGCGTTCAGAAACCCTCTATCCAAGTCCGCGACGGTCTGTCCGCGCCAGCGCATCACCAAGCGCGGGGACTCGGTTACCACGGCGACCAGCGTCGCCTCCAGGTTCTCGCGGCGCGCGAACTCGATCATCGCGTCGGCGTCTTCCGGAGCCACTACGACTGCCATGCGCTCCTGACTCTCGCTGACGGCCAGCTCAGTGCCGTCAAGCCCCTCGTACTTGCGCGGCACTGCATCCAGCGCGACGTCGAGCCCGTCGGCCAATTCACCGATAGCCACGCACACCCCGCCCGCGCCGAAGTCGTTGCATCGCTTGATCATCCGCGCCGCCTCCGGGTTCTGGAACAGCCGCTGCAGCTTGCGTTCCGTCGGCGCGTTGCCCTTCTGCACCTGCGCTCCGCAGCTAGTCAGGCTGGATTCCGCGTGCGCCCGCGACGATCCCGACGCGCCGCCGATCCCATCTCGGCCCGTACGCCCGCCTATCAGCAAGACGGCGTCGCCCGGCTCCGGCTTCATCCGCTTGACATTTTCCGCAGGCACGGCTCCGATTACCGCGCCCAGCTCCAGCCGCTTGGCGGTGTATCCTTTATGATAAAACTCGCGCACGTACCCCGTCGCCAGACCGATTTGGTTCCCATACGAACTGAATCCGGCTGCGGCGGTTTGGGTCAGCTTGCGCTGGGGCAGTTTCCCCGGCAGCGTTGAGGATATCGGCGCGGTGGGGTCGCCCGCTCCAGTGACGCGCATCGCGTGATACACCCTCGCGCGGCCTGAAAGCGGATCCCGGATCGCGCCGCCGATGCACGTTGCCGCGCCGCCGAACGGTTCGATCTCGGTAGGGTGGTTGTGCGTTTCATTCTTGAACAGCAGCAGCCACGGTCTCAGCTCGCCGTCCTCGTCTATTGTGACGGGCACTGTGCACGCGTTGATCTCCTCGGATACGTCCACGCGCGGCGGGCGGCCTTGCGCGGCTAACGCCTTCGGGCCAAATGTCGCCAGCTCCATAAGCGTGGGCGCGCCAGTTTTTTTGCGAAGTCTTAAGAACCCCTCGTATGTCGACAGCGCGGCGGGGTCGTTGATCTCGACTGAGTCCAGCTCGGTCAGGAACGTCGTATGGCGGCAGTGATCCGACCAATACGCGTCGAGGATGGCCAGTTCCGTGCGCGTCGGATCGCGGCCTTCCTTGCGGAAATAGTCCTGGCAGCATAACAGATCCGCCGTCTCCAACGACAGCCGCTGCTCGTCGATCCAGCGATCCAGCGCGCCCGCGTCCCACTGGCGAAACCCATCGATGGTCTCGACCGGCGCGGGTTCCGGCTGCTCCTCGGTCAGCGAGTCCGGCAGGTCGAACGAGGCCTCGCGGCTGTCGACCGGGTTTACTACGTACTTCATTAGCGCGGCGCGATCGCTCAGCGAAACGTTTCCCTCCAGTACGTATACGCGCGCGGCTCTCACTATCGGCCGCGCCGACTGCGTGATCAGCTGGATACACTCCGCCGCTGAGTCCGCGCGCTGGTCGAACTGACCTGGCAGGGCTTCCCACGCGAACACGCGATGCAGCTCGTCGCATGGCAATGCCGTATACGCCTCGTCCAGCGGCGGTTCGTAGAACACCAGCGGCGCGACGGACGCGAACGTTTCCGCGTCCAATCCCTCTACGTCGTAGCGATTGAGCACCCTCACCGCCGTTACGCCGCTCAATCCCAATTGTTCGCGCGCGTCGCGCAGCAGCTGTGCCGCCTCGACGGCGAACGACGGTTTCTTCTCGACATATATCCTGTTAACCATGCACGGCCTCCGCGAGCGCCGACTCCAATGTCCTCGTCCCGATATCGGCGCGGTACCGCATACCTTGGAACGAGATCTCGTCGATAGCGGTGTATGCGCGGCTGATCGCGTCCGGCAGCGTCCCCGCCGTCGCCGTGACCCCCAGCACGCGCCCTCCGGATGTGATCAGCCCGCCCGACCCATCCGCAGAGTACGCAACCCCAGCGCAGTCTATCTTAACATCTTTCAGTTGTTTCGTCAATAGCGAAAAATCCTCTGGTTTTATTGGCAAGCCTTTCCTATACTCGCCGGGATAACCGCCGCTCGCCGCGACTACGCAGCACGCCGCGCCGCCGCTGAACCTCACGTCCGCTTTATCCAACGTCCCGTCGTGAACGGCGATCATTATATCGAACAAATCGCTGTCCAACAGCGCCAGCACGGATTGCGCCTCCGGGTCACCAAACCTGCAGTTGTATTCAATCACCTTAGGGCCACCGCTTGTCAACATCAGTCCAACGAACAGGCATCCCTTGAACGGACGGCCTTCCTCGCGCATCGCGGCTAGCGTCGGCTGTACTATTTCACGCTCTATCCGGTTCAGCTCGTCCGGCGTTACCATCGGATGCGGCGCGATCGTGCCCATGCCGCCGGTATTCGGGCCGCTGTCGCCGTCGAAAGCGCGCTTGTGATCCATCGCGGCGGGCATCAGGCGATAATGCTCCCCGTCGGAGAACAGCAGCAGCGACGCCTCTATGCCTTGCAAGAATTCTTCCACCACAACGCGCTGTCCAGCGGCTCCGAAGCGGTTGTCCAACATGCATGCGCGTATGGCCTCTTCGGCTTCATTCAATGATTGCGCCACCACTACGCCCTTCCCCAGTGCCAATCCATCCGCCTTTATCACCACTGGAAGCGGTGATCGTCTAATATAATCGAGCGCATCTCCCACTCTATCGAATATCTGGTATGCCGCCGTCGGTATATCGTAACGGCGCATGAGGTCTTTAGCGAACGACTTGCTGCCCTCGATCAACGCCGCCGCCCTCGTCGGCCCGAACGCGGGTATTTCAATGCCCTCCAACCGATCCACCAATCCCATGCACAGAGGATCATCCGGCGTGACGACTGCGAAATCTACATCCCGATCTTTCGCGAACGATTCTATGCCGTCCAAGTCCGTCGCCGATATATTCACGCACTCAATCGGCGCGCACTCCGAATCGCGAGCGATACCCGCGTTGCCCGGCAGTATGTATATCATCCCAATCGACGGATTCTCCCGGAGTTTTCTCGCCACCGCGTGCTCGCGTCCGCCTGAACCCACGATCAGCACTGTCGACAATCAGCTCACCCTTTACCATTTAATAATCAATGATGGAATAGCCGCGTTCCGGTGAAGCACAGCGTTATGTCATGTTCGTCGCACGCCGCGATCACGTCTGTGTCGCGCTTGGAACCGCCCGGTTCCGCTACATATTGAACCCCGCTGCGGCTTGCCCGCTCTATGTTGTCCGAGAACGGGAAGAACGCGTCGCTGCCCAGCGACACGCCGCTCAACTGAGACAGCCATTCGGCGCGCTCGTCATGCGTCAATGGTTCAGGCGCGCCGCCCTCGAACCACGCAGGATCAATAGGTTCGCCGCCCAGGAACAGGTCGATCGCGTTGTTGCGGTCAGGACGCGGCATCCCTTTCTTGAACGGCAGCGCCAATACGCGCGGATGTTTTCTTAACCACCAGCGATCAGTTTTATCGCCGGCCAATCGCGTGCAGTGAATGCGCGACTGCTGACCCGCGCCTATGCCTATCCCTTGACCATCCTTGACATAACAGACGGAGTTGGATTGCGTGTATTTTAGTATGGTCAGTGATAACAGCAGGTCTGTCCTTGCCTGTTCGGGCAGCCGTTTGTTTGCGCCGACGATATTGTTCAGCAATTCATCCGTGATGGCGGCGTCGTTCCGCCCCGCCTCGAACGTTATGCCGTAAATCTGCCGTCGCTCAATCGGTTCCGGCTCGTAGTCCGGATCGATGCTCAGCGCGCAGTACGCGCCGCCGCGTTTCGCGCGCAGTATCGCCAGGGCTTCAGGCGTGTAACCAGGGGCGATTACTCCGTCGGATACCTCGCGCTTGATGACCTCCGCAGTGTCGGCGTCGCATACCTCCGACAACGCGATGAAGTCGCCGAACGAGGACATCGGATCGGCGTCGCGCGCACGCAGGTATGCCAGGCATAACGGCGAACGGTTCTTTGTGGTTAATGCGGGGTCTGGCGCGACCGCGGCTCCGGCTGGTGAGACATGCTTGAATGACGCCGCGGCCGGACGATGCGCGATTTGCTTCATCTCGCGCACCAGCTGCCAGCCGTTTAACGCGTCCATTAGGTTTATATAGCCTGGTCGGCCGCTCTCGACAATCAGCGGGAGCTTGTCTTTGTGGTATATGCGCGCCGGTTTTTGATGCGGGTTTAACCCGTATTTCAACTGGAGTTCGGTCACTGTATCACCTCATGTGTTGCGTCCGCTGCGGCGGGACGCTGTTCGATCTTCGGATCGAATGCGCTTTAAGTTTGTAGCGCCCCGCCACTATGATGCAAGTTGACAACTTCCTTATGGCATTTTTTACTGGCGGGGCGCAGGAGTAAGGGCTTCGATTTTATCGCTGATAACTAACACGATGCGTTGGGGAACGCCCCCCTTCCCCCCGAGAGGGCACTGAAAAAGTCTCAACTTGGAAAATAATTCCGCTACATCTTGTGCTGCTACATAAAAATGTCGGCACATATTGTGGTTATCTGCAAGATCAAAGGACTTTTTCAGTGCCCTC
>JAISBH010000101.1 GCA_031266295.1 Oscillospiraceae bacterium
GAGGGCACTGAAAAAGTCCTTTGATCTTGCAGATAACCACAATATGTGCCGACATTTTTATATAGCAGCACAAGATGTAGCGGAATTATTTTCCAAGTTGAGACTTTTTCAGTGCCCTCGACCTCCCCCGGGGGAACCGCCTCTGTCGCTGCGGCGACATCTCCCCCTGAGGGGGCGATGAGGGTTGTCGGTTACGTGTGGTTTGCAAGCAACGGGAAACCGGTTGCGCTCCGGAACAGACTATCCAGGTACAACCGGCAATCCGAAGCCGATAGATTGTGTATCACGATGGTCCAGGCGAAGCCTGGTCAGGTTTCGAAAGGGCGGATAGCCCTTCGCAGGGTCTGGGACAGAGTCCCAGGCTCCCCGCTGGGACGTTCCTCGTTCCCCGTTCCAACTCCTGCGCCCCGCCAATAAAAACGCTATAGGGTAGTTGTCATGCTACACCATAGTGGCGGGGCGCCACAAACTTAAAGCGCCTTCGATCCGCAGATCGAACAGCGTCCCGCCGCAGCGGACAGCCTGCACCTTTACGCCATAGCGCGTACAACGACAGCGGTTCCCTAGAATTCACCGGTTTATTCCAAACCTGCGTACCGCTTCAGCATATGATGCGCCGGCTTCTCGCTGTTGTCCTTGCGCAATACGCCGGACGGCGCGCGCAGCCACTTGCCGTCGGTATGATCCCATATCGTGAACGCCTCGACCAGCGGATGCGCTCGCAGCACTTGAACCATCTCCTCAAGTTCGCGCGCCTGGTGTTCCTCTCCCTCCGGCGTGGTCGGCCATTCTGTCACCTGCCAGTCGTTCAAGTCGGTAATGTGTTTGGGCACCAGCTCGCCTGACAGTAGTGTGTTTTCCGTGAAATGAATGGGTAAGCCGAATACGGAGTAACGATCCAGCACAGCGTTCAGCTTCTCCAGCCCCCAATAGCCTTGATGCTGGTGCGATTGAATGCCGATCACGTCGATCGAAACCCCCGCGTTCAGACATCCGTCGATGAGAATTTGGTACTGATCCGACACGATGAAGTCGTTGATCAGCAGCGTGGCCTTCGGATTGGCCTCGCGCGCCGCCTGGAACACCTGCTTGACCAGCTTCACGCGCCCGAGCATCTTGCAGATCCGCGTGATGCCATTGTCGTACTTGTCGAATACGGGCATGATCACCACCTCGTTGATCACGTCCCACATGTCGATGACGCCCTTGAAATCCGACACATCTCGGGTGATGCGATCCAACTGCGCCTTGAGTATATCCTCGTTGGATAACTCCATCAGCCAAGGCGCCGTTACCGTGTGCCAGCACAGCGGATGCCCTTTGACCGTAACGCCGCGATCAATGAGCCACTTCGCGGCCTTCAGCAGCTCGCTGGTGTGCGGCTTTCCGCGTTCCGGTTCAAACCGTCCCCAGTAGAACGGCAGCGTCCCGAAGCTGAACAGCTCCAACCACTTGTCCATTCGATCCTGATAGAACGCCTGATCCTCCGCGTTCAATGTTCCGGACGCAAGCGGCACAGCGTCGAACGCACCGCAGCCTAACTTTAGTTGATTACGCATTATGTTGCAGCCTTTCAGTCGTTTTACATATTCGAGAGGGTTTATTACGCGCATTTTACCACATACTTGCAGTAATGTCCATCGGATTGTATAATACCAGCATGTGTCAGTCATTTATTGGAGATCCGTTGATGGAACGAACCGACGCAAGCGGCGAAAATACACGCGAAGACGGAAGTCATTAGCGGTATGGAATATAATTACGAAATGGCCAAGAAAATGATTAAGAAGGTGCGCCCATGCATACCCCCGCCGAAACCCTTTCGCTTACTAACGTTCTGGCGCTGGAGATCGCCGATGCTGGCGGCCGCGCTTACTTCGTGGGCGGACGTGTGCGCGACGCGCTGAGCGGTGCTGGCGACAGCGCCGACGTCGATATGGAGGTATACGGCGTTGCGCCGGAATCCCTGCGAGAGATACTGGGCCGACATGGTGTTGTGAGTACCGTGGGTAAATTATTCGGCGTGCTGCGCCTGGATGGATATGGGCTGGAGGTATCGATGCCCCGGCGTGAGCGCGTGACGGGATTCGGGCACAAGGACTTCGACATATCGGTCGATCCATGGATGCCTCACACCGAGGCGTGCGCGCGGCGTGACTTCACGGTGAACGCGATGCTATGCGACGCACTGTCGGGTGAGGTTATTGATCCGTTCGGCGGACGGGAGGATATAGAGGGACGGATGCTGCGGCACGTCCGCGCCGATACGTTTGTTGAGGATCCGCTAAGGGTCTATCGCGCCGCACAGTTCGCCGCGCGGTTTGAATATTCAGTCTCACCGGAGACGCTTCAGCTATGCTCCGCAATGGATCTGACGGTATTGTCGAAGGAACGCGTGTTCGCCGAGCTGACCAAGGCGCTTACGCTGGCGGATAAACCTAGCGTATTCTTTCATACGCTTGCGGAGATGAACCAACTGGACGCGCATTTCCCGGAGGTCGCGCGTATGCGCGGCGTGCCTCAAGACCCGCGCCATCACCCGGAGGGCGACGTGTGGATTCACACAATGCGCGTATTGGATGAAGCGGCGCGGCTACGCGATCAGGCGAACAAGCCGCTGTTCTTCATGTTAGCCGCGCTATGTCACGATCTGGGCAAGCCGGACTGCACGGTCGTACGCGACGAAGCCGAGCAGCGCATCTCCGCCGTCGGGCATGAAGAAGCTGGCGTTGATCGGGCGCGTGAACAGCTCCAGCGCTTGACCAACCAGAACGCGTTGATCGAATACGTCCTAAACATGGTGCAGATGCACATGCGCCCGAACCGCCTGGCGCACAGCCGCTCGCCTATCAAAAAGACGCGGGCGATGTTCGACAAATCCGTCAATCCTAACGACTTGATCCTCCTCTCTAAGGCGGACGTTCTCATCACTTCCCAAGCCGCGCACGCCGACGAACTAGAATCCTTCCTCTATGAGCGGCTAGACGACTATCACAAGCGTATGCGCGAGCCAATGCTCACCGGTCTGGATTTGATCGCGGCTGGGTTTGTGCCCGGACCGGGATTCTCGGAATGGATGGCTCGGGCGCGGTTGTTTCACTTTGCGGGACTGTCGCCTGAAAACGCGCTGAGGCAGCTGATGAATGAGCGCAAGAGGCACGTCTGACGTCGATAATAAATTTCCTGCCGCAGTGACGGAACATAAATTACTGAATGATATCGCGGCGCTGCCTAGGTTTCTGCATTCCATGGCGGCGTAGATCGGTCGCTATATAGTCGGCTGAAAAGTGAAAGGCTGCCGTAAATCACGGCAGCCTTTCGTTATAACGATATCCGTTGTTTGGTCGTTACGGCAGCATGGTCTCTTCGCCGTATACCGCTTCCCAGGCTGCGAGGCGTCCGTCGATGATCGCCTGAGCGCCGGAGGCGAGGTAATCAGCCCAAGCGCTGTCCCATACGTTGTCGAAATCTTCCGGCTTGGCGATGATCGCGTTGCACAGCATCACGTCACGCTTCTCAGCCAGCGGGTTGCTCATGCCGATCTCTTCCTCAACCTCGCCGGTCGCGGCGTGCTTACCAATACGTCCGTCCAGCAGCGACGCATCGTACGCCTTGGCGATCAGCGCAGCATCCACCCCGGCGTAACCCGTGGAAATCGACTTCAGCGTCAGTTCCATGTCGCCGCCCAGGTTCAGGCCATTGATCGTGATGGTGTAGTCGATGTTGTTCAGGCTGTTCTGAATCCACTCGGGATCAGATCCTTCCTGACCGGAGATGTTCTGGATCGTGCCGTCTTCCAGCACTTTGTGGGTCTTGCCTTCTTCGCCGACCTGCAGGAACATGACGGTGTCGGCGTCGCTAACGAAATCCAGATACAGCAACGAGGCGAGCGGTTCGTCATTCGAGCCGGTGAGGAATACCTTGCGATCGATAGGCGCTGACAGGAACTTCTTGTACAGGCCGACTTCGTTCTGGAACGCGGTCACCGCCATATAGTTGGCGTCTGGACCGACCAGCTTATGCAGGTTGCCCGTGATTCCGTTGTCGCCGTCGCGATATGGCAGATCCCAGTTGTGAATCATCGAGCCGATGTAACCAGCCTTGAACATATTGTCTTCGGTGGAGTCGCCATCGCCGTACAACGCGAAATCTGGCCAGATCAGCCCTTCGTTGTACCATTCGTTCAGCTTGCGGACGGCTTCCTTATAACCCGGGAACATAAGGTGCCTATCGTCAAACCCGTATACATAGATATCCTTGTCCGTAATGGTCTCCGGGATGAACGCGGCAACCAGATGATCGTTGCGCCAGCCTACGTCCTGACTCAAAGAGAACGGCACCATCTTGTCCGCTTCATCGCCCAGCAGCAGCTCGGCGTTGTCCTTGAACGCGCGGAGCATAGTCTCGAACTCTTCCAAGGTCGTCGGCTCAGCCATGCCCAGCTTTTCCAGCCAGTCCTGGCGCACGAACGTGTTGATGCGGGTGTTGACGGCCAGCTTGGCCTCCAATGCCCAGATGCTGCCTGTGGCGGGATCCTTGTCCCAATACATGTTGGATTCGCCCAGCCAGCCCCACAGGTTCGGGAGCACGCTTGCATACTTGTCCACATACTCGGCCAGATCAATCACGCCGCCCATCTTGGCGTAGTTCTGAATGGTCGAATAGTCGTACGTTACGCATACGTCTGGCGCGTCGCCTGCGGCCAGCAGGTTGTTCAGCTGATCGACCTCTGTCCAGCGGTCTACAGGCTGATATTCGACCTCGATGTTATGCTTGGCTAACAAGCTGTCGTGGATCCACTGGGTCCACTTGTTGTCATAAGCGGGGGTCTTGCCGTTGTCCAGACCACGGTCGAATATCTCTACCGTGATCTTGCGCGTGTCGATGAAACGATACGCGCCGTCCGGCCCGACTTCCAGCCCCGCCTCAGCGAGAAGCGCGCTGTCCGCAGTTTCCGCCGAGGCGGCGAAAGAGAACAGCGTTGCGGTCATCATGACCGCGAGTAATAGCGCCAGGAATTTCTTCATGAGTGTCCCTCCCTTGATATAATACAAACACCGCCGACGGAATCCTCAGCCTTTTTCAGCGCCGAGGGTTACGCCGGAGATGAAGTATTTCTGCAGCCATGGATATACGCACAGTATCGGAATCGTCGCGAACATGACCGTCGCGGCCTTGATCGTATCCGCCAGACCGGGCGCACTCTCCATCTGGGTCGCGTCGATGCCCTGCGAGCTGTTCATTATCTGATACAGCAGCAGCTGGATAGGCCAGTACTGGCGGAATTTACTGGATATGAACATCAGCGCGTCAGAATAACCGTTCCACCGTCCGACCGCATAGAACAGTGCCAGCGTCGCGATAACGGGCGTAGACAGCGGCAGGTAGATGCCCACCAGCACGCGTATCGGTCCCGCGCCGTCAATCTCAGCCGACTCTCGCAAGCTGTCCGGTATTCCATAGAAGAAGCTGCGCATGATAATCATGTTAAACACGCTCAGGCAGTATGGCAGCACCAGCACCAGCGGATTGTTCAGCAGTCCCAGATCCTTTATCAGCAGGTAGGTGGGGATCGTGCCCGCGCTGAAGTACATAGTCAATATGATGAACGCGTTGATGACCCTCTTGCCCTTGAGGTTCGGATAGATCAACGGGTACGCGCACAGCGACGTCATGATCAGTGATATGACCGTGCCGAGCACCGTCATCATCGCCGTCCACAGCAAGCTCCAGGTATAGCGACTGTCGCTGAGTACGGCGGTGTACGCGGTGAGGTTCAGCCCGACGGGCCAAAGCCACACCTTGTTCTTGATCAGCGCTTCGGGTGAGGACAGCGATCGGACGAGTATGTTAACCAGCGGCAGCAGACAGATGAGGATCAACAGCAGGCAGAAGAACACGACCACTCCGTCGCCAATCCGTTGCGATCTAGATTTGATCACCTACATCAACCCCCTCTCGCCCAGGCGTTCCGCGATGGTGTTGGCCCCCAGCAGGAATATCACGCAAATGACGGACTGGAACAATCCGACCGCCGTAGCCAGCGAGAACTGCATACTCTTGATGCCCGACGTATACACAAACGTTGATATGACGTTCGACACGTCGTTGACTATCTTGTTGGTCAGCGCGTACGGCCGATCAAAGTCGCTGCCTAGTATGCGCCCGAGGCTGAGTATCAGCAGCACGACGATCGTCGGTTTCAGTCCTGGTAGCGTTACGTGGAATATCTTGCGGAACCGGCCCGCGCCGTCGACGCTGGCAGCCTCGTACAGTTCGGGGTTGATGCCCGTTATCGCGGCGAGGTATATGATCGTGTTCCAGCCCACGCTCTGCCATATCCCGAGGAACACATATGTCCATACCCAATGCGCGGAGTCGTTCAGGAATGGTATCGTGCCGAAACCCAGGTTCCTTAGCGCCATGTTGACTAATCCGTTCGTGGGCGCGAACAGCTGCAGCGCCAGCTGCGATATAATAATCCACGACAGGAAATGAGGCATATAGGCGACGGTCTGGGTAACGCGCTTGAAGTTTTTGAACGGCAGTTCGTTGAGCAGCAGCGCGAGCAATATCGGCGCGGGGAAGCCTACAACCAGGTCGAGCATGTTGAGCATTATTGTATTGCGTAGCGCATAAAGGAAGTCACGGTTGCTAAACGCCTTGATGAAAAACTCCCAGCCATTGTTCTTCGCCCACTGCATACGCCAAACGCTCTTGGTCATGTTGTACTGCTTAAACGCGATGAGTATGTTCGCGATCGGCGTATACTTGAATATGGCAAAATAAGCCAGCGGCAGCGCCAGCAGCAGGTATAGCGTCCAGTACCTGCGCAGATAGGTTGTTATGCCTTTGGCGGCCTTGGGTTTTGCTCTCACAACGGGTGCGCGGACTGCCGTATTCATCCCAACCCCTCCTAGTCCGTTTAACGCGGATTCATCGTATGAGTCGATTCGCACAACTTATTCCTACTTCTTCTATCTATCATATCACACCCGCGTGCGTTATGCAAAGGTTTTGCGACGAAAAAATTACGCCGTCTGGACGCCGCTTCGCACCCCGCGGCGGACAGTTAAAATGAATTTTTCGCGATTCTATCCTGCAATTCTTGACTAACCTCGTCGTTCATGGTATACTCCCGGACTGTAGACAATAATCAATAGTGTTGAAATAATGGTCACACGCAACGAGACGCAATGAAATGAGGGGTATTGAGTCTATGAATGTCGCTGAGGAATATGGTTCACTCGTATTCAACGATCGAGCTATGCGCACGCGACTGCCGCGCGACGTATACAAATCCGTGCAGAACTCAGTCAAGACGGGAACGCCGCTGACGCTGACCGACGCGAACGTCATCGCCAACGCGATGAAGGATTGGGCGGTCGAGCTGGGCGCGACCCACTTTACGCACTGGTTCCAGCCTATGACTGGAATTACGGCCGAGAAGCATGACAGCTTCATCTCGCCCACCGGCGACGGCGGCGTAATAATGAATTTCTCCGGCAAGGAATTGATAAAGGGCGAGCCGGACGCGTCCAGCTTCCCCAGCGGCGGACTGCGCGCTACGTTCGAGGCGCGCGGCTATACGGCGTGGGATCCGACGTCGTACGCGTTCATAAAGGAACATACCCTGTGCATTCCGACCGCGTTCTGCTCGTATACGGGCGAGGCGCTGGATAAGAAAACACCGCTGCTGCGCTCGATGGATTCGCTGAACCGCGAGGCGATGCGAGTGCTGCGACTGTTCGGCGACATGGATAGCCGGCGCGTAACCTCTACGGTCGGCAGTGAGCAGGAATACTTCTTGATAGATAAGGCACTATACCTTGGGCGCCGCGACCTGGTGTTCTGCGGGCGCACGCTCTTCGGGGCTAAACCGCCGAAGGGACAGGAACTGGAAGATCATTACTTCGGTTCGATCAAGCCGCGTGTCGCCTCGTTCATGCAGGATCTGGATGAATCGCTCTGGCAGCTGGGCGTCGCCAGCAAGACCCGCCACAACGAAGTCGCGCCAGCGCAACATGAATTGGCCCCGATATTCGCTACCACCAATATCGCCACCGACCACAACCAGCTGACCATGGAGGTCATGCGCAAGATAGCCGACAAGCATGGCCTGGCGTGCCTGCTGCATGAGAAGCCGTTCGCGGGCGTGAACGGTTCCGGCAAGCACAACAACTGGTCGATGGCCACCGACACCGGCGACAATCTGCTTGAGCCGGGCGACACGCCGCGTGAGAACGCGCAATTCCTGCTGTTCCTGGCCGCTGTGATCAAGGCCGTTGACAAGTATCAGGGATTGCTGCGCGTATCGGTCGCGACTGCGGGCAACGACCACCGCTTGGGCGCGAACGAGGCTCCCCCGGCCATCGTATCCGTATTCCTTGGCGAGGAACTGACCGCCGTCATCGACTCCATCGACACGGGCAGCCCGTACGCGCAGAAGGATAAGACCACAATGGAGATAGGAGTAGACGTGCTGCCGCGCTTTCCGAAGGATACTACGGATCGCAACCGCACATCGCCGTTCGCGTTCACGGGCAACAAGTTCGAGTTCCGGATGGTCGGCTCGTCGGCGTCCATAGCGGACGCTAATACCGTGCTGAACACAATCGTGGCCGACGTACTCGCTGAATTCGCCGACGCGCTGGAGAACGCGGGCGACTTTACCCAGGCGCTGAACAAGCTGATCCGCAAGACGTTCCAGACGCATAAGCGCATCATATTCAACGGCAACAACTATACCGACGAATGGGTGGAAGAAGCGCGCAGGCGCGGGCTGTTCAACTTCAAGCACACGGCCGACGCGCTGCCATACTTCGTGCACGAGGAGAACATCGCGCTGTTCGAACGGCATCATGTGCTCACGCCTGCGGAAGTCCACTCGCGATATGAGATCATGATGGAGGGTTATATCAAGACGCTCAACATCGAGGCGCTGACCATGCTGGAGATCGCGCGCAAGAGCATCCTCCCGGCCGCGTCCGGATACTTGCGTGAATTGATCGACGGGCTGGCCGCGAAGCGGATGATCGAAGGTCTCACAGTCGAGCCGGAGTCCTCAATGATCAAGAAGCTCGCCGCCCTCAACGCCGATCTCTATCAGAAAATACTTGAACTGGAAGAAAAACTGGGCGTCGAGTCTGCGGACACAACGGAACACGGCAAGTATTACAGCGCGGTCGTGTTCCCGGCGATGCAGGCGCTGCGCGCGGTCGCCGACGATCTGGAGGTCTGGACCGCGAAGGATTACTGGCCTTTCCCAACGTATGGGGATCTGCTGTTCAGCGTGTGATGGTTAGCGCTTAACGCGCACGAACGCGTTTGTTCTGTCGAGGAATCCCTGCGGAGCGAGGATTCCTCGGTGGAACCCCCTCTGTCGCTGCGGCGACGCGGCGCATCCGCGCCTTCGGGAAGGGGACTCACGTCCCCCTCCCGACCTCCCCCGGGGCT
>JAISBH010000129.1 GCA_031266295.1 Oscillospiraceae bacterium
GGGTATTATATATAACATATGCTTTGGAGTGTGTCAATGGAGTCTTAGCCATGGTAAAACCATTTTGAGGTTATGAGAACATATCCAAGAGGAAGAAATGAACTTACCCTGGGTTTTCCCGCACGCCTTGTCACCCGCCCCCAACCATGGTAGAATAATACCATCAAGGGGGCGATGCTTTGATCCCGCTCGTAGAGCGCGTTTTCCACGCTAGTCGTCTAGTCAAAGACGACGCCAAACTGGGTGAGTTTCCAACCACAAAAGAAGCGTACGGCAGCCTGATGCGCATCGCGTTGCCGTCCGTTATGGAGATGGTGCTGATATCGCTGATAGGCAGCGCGGACAGCATCATGGTCGGATCGCTGGGACCGGAGGCGCTCGCCGCCGTGGGCTTAACCGACCAGCCGCGCATGTTGCTGATGAGCGTATTCTTTGCACTGAATATCGGCGTGACGGCTATCGTCGCTCGACGCAAAGGGCAGGGCGACCGCGCCGACGCAAACCGTACGCTGCGTAACGCACTGGTCATATTAACCGGCGTCGGCATTATTATGGGGATCATCGGCTGCTCGTTCGCGCGGCAGTTCATGGTGCTGGCGGGCGCTATGCCCGATACGGTCGATCTGGCGACGTCTTACTTCAGCATAGTCGCGGCGGCAGTACCCATCAACGCGCTGACCATGTGCATCAGCGCAGCCCAGCGCGGCACGGGCAACACGCGTATCACGCTGATGGTCAATCTAACGGCCAATATCGTTAATATCATACTCAATTACGTGCTTATATACGGCAAGTTCGGCTTCCCACGCCTGGGCGTGGCGGGAGCGGCGATCGCTACTGATATCGGCTTTGTGGTCGGAGCGATTCTTGCGCTGTATTCGATCGCGCCACACCGCAAGCGAGACAGTTTCCTGGTGGTGCATCCGCGCGACGATTGGCGGCTGAACCGACAGACCGTGCGCGCGCTGGCGAAGATCGGCGGCAACTCAATGCTCGAACAGGTCGCGCTGCGCGTTGGGTTCATGATGTATGCGGTGATCGTCGCGCGCCTGGGTACGCTGGAGTTCGCCGCGCATCAAGCGTGCCTTAAATTCCTGAACCTTACCTTCACGTTCGGCGACGGCATAGGCGTGGCCGGCACTGCGTTGGTTGGTCAGATGCTTGGGCAGAAGCGCCCCGACTTGGCGCAGATGTACGGCAAGATCAGCCAGCGGTTGGCGATGTGTGTGTCGCTGACGCTGCTCGGTTTCCTTATAGGGTTCCGCAGACCGCTGGTCAGTTTGTTCAGCGACGACCCCGCCGTGCTGGCGATGGCCGCCAACGTGATGATCGTCTGCGCGCTGATACAGCCGTTCCAGACCACGTCGGTGGTCATATCGGGCTGTCTGCGCGGCGCGGGCGATACCAAGTATGTCGCGCTGGTGATGTACATGTGCGTGATGGGCATCAGGCCGCTGCTCAGTTTTGCCGCCGTGTATCTGCTGCACGCCGGGCTGATAGGCGCGTGGCTTAGCACTTTGGTCGATATGGCTGTGCGCATGACGTTGGTCTACCGCAGGTTCGCCAGCGGCAAGTGGTTCGCCATAAAGGTATAGAGAGTGAAGAGAATGATTGACGGGGGAGGTTCCGCCGTGCTGCTGGTATCATGGAATGTCAACGGTCTGCGCTCGTGTCTAAGATCAGGCTTCGCGCAGGGGTTTGAGTCGATCAAGCCTGACATACTCTGTCTGCAGGAGATCCGCCTAAGCGAGATCGACGCCATTGAGGAAGCGCTGCGCTGCGTCACGCTTCCGCCACATCGCGAGTGGCACCCATCTACTGCGCGCAAGGGTTATTCCGGCACGGCGGTATTCTCAAGCGTTGAACCCCTCTCCGTGTCGCGCGGTTTCATCGGCGGGACGCCGGGCGTACTTCCCGACGATGAAGGCCGCGTGCTGACGCTTGAGTTTCCGTCGTTCTATCTAGTGAATGTGTACACACCCAACGCGCAGGACGGACTGAAGCGCATCGACTTCCGTATGGCGTGGGAGGATGGACTGCGCGCGTACGCCGCGCGGCTGGATCAGGTGAAACCCGTCGTGATATGCGGCGACCTCAATGTGGCGCACAATGAGATCGACCTGGCGCGCCCCTCGGCGAATCGAGGCAACAAGGGCTTCTCCGACGAGGAACGCGGCAAGCTGACCGAGCTAATGGCGGCGGGCTTTGTAGATACATACCGCAAGGCGCATCCGGATCAAAAGGGCGCGTATACTTGGTGGAGCCACATGGCCAACGCACGCTCTAGGAATGTCGGGTGGCGTTTGGATTACTTCCTGGTATCCGAACGGTTGTGGGACAATGTCGTGGACACGCTCATATTCGCGGACGTGGGCGGCAGCGACCATTGCCCCGTAGGGATCAGGCTGAATATCGACTAACGGTATATAGTTTCACCATCATACCGATCGCGGCAGGGGCGTGAATGATTAATCAAACAACGGAACAGCGCGGGATGTTCGGGTTTGACGCTGGGTCTACGCTATACGACGTCACTCCGGTGGAAAATCTATTCATACAGGAATACATGCTCCGAGCGGACGGCGATTTCGTCAAGGCGTATCTGTACGCGCTGATGCAGTGTTACCATCCGATGACCGGCGCGTCGCCGGAGTCCGTCGCGCGCGACCTGGGGCTGGACGAGGATCGGCTGCGCGCCGCGCTAGGCTACTGGGAGCTTCTGGGCTTGATGCGCCGCGTGTCGGATAATCCACCGCGCTATGTATGCTGCAATCTAAGTCAAACGCTGCGGATGCGCGCGAATAACGATGATAGGTCGTATCCTTACGCCGACTTCAACCAACGGCTGTCGGCGCTATTCGGCCCGGATAGGCTGTTGAGACCCGAGGATTACCGCGTCGTTGTGGACTGGATAGAGTCGGTCAAGCTCAGCGAGCCGGTCGTGCTGAAGCTGGTCGAGTTTGGCATATTGAAGCATGGCAAGCGTTTCCCATTAAAGAAGCTGGAGAAAACGGCGGTCGAATGGGCGGAGGCGGGCGTGCGCACCGAGAGTGATGCCGAAGCGCTCCTCGAGCGTGAGGCCGCGATTGAGCGCGGGCTAAAGCAGGTATTGCGCCGTCTTGGTCGTCGCGGCGCACCCAGCGACGACGACGTTGATTTGTTCTTCAAGTGGACGCGCGACTGGGGCTGTACACTGGAAGCGATACTGGCCGCGTGCGCCGAGACCACGAAGGGCGCGCCAACGATGGGATACCTGGATGGCATCCTTAAGCGACAGCACACGCTGGGCAAGCACGACGCGCCGGCGATTCAGGCTCAATGGTCGCGCGAGCGTGAGGAGGCCGACGCCGTGCGCCCCATCCTTGAGGCAATGGGTGTGCGCGGCACCGCGCCTACGCGGGAGTGGGTCAACGCCGTTGAGACGTGGCGCGAACGCGGGTTCCCCGCCGGATCGCTGCTGATGGCAGCGGGCCAAGTATCGCGCCACGGCGGCAAGCTGGACGACTTCGAGCGGCTGCTGGAAGCATGGCTACGCCAGGGACTGACGGATGAGGCAGCGGTAGAGGCGCATCTGACGCGGATACAGGCCGCCAACATGCGGCTAGGCAAACTGTTCCAGCTAGCGGGATGGGATCGTCCGCCCGTGGGGCGTGACCGCGCCGCGCTGACCGAGTGGAGGTCGCTAGGCATATCGGACGAATTGGTAGAGGTGGCGGCGGAATTCGCGAGCGGGGTGCAGCAGCCGATACCCTACATGGATAAGCTGCTGCGCGAGTGGCAAGCGGTGGGCGTGGCCAGCGTGGCGCAGGCGCGCGCGGAACACGCGGCGTTCTTGGCGCGGCGGGGAGCGTCCGCTTCGGCGCTCGCGGGCAGGGCTTCTCCCGAAGGCACGCCGATCGTACGGCGTCCGTCGAAAGAGGTCGCCGAACATCGCTACACCCAGCGCGAATATACCGACGAGGACTATGACGCGCTGATGCGAGGCTGGTCTGACTCGGAGGATGTAATATAATGAAAGAACAGATACTGCGCGAACTGGCTGTCGAATATGAGTCGCAGCGCGCGGCGAACCGCGACGAGGAACAGCGGCGGTTGGCGGAGGCGTCCGCGCTCGATCCGATGATCGGCGCGCTGACCGAACGGCGGCTGGAGCTGTTCCATCAGCGTGTGCGCGCGGCGTTCGACTCGCCGGAACGGGCCATGGAGATATCCAAGGAGCTGGGGCGCGAGCTGGCCGCTATATCGTCCGACCTGCGAAAGCGGCTGAAGGCCGTCGGACTGCCTGAAGACAGGCTTCAACCCGTATATCGGTGCGCGGTCTGCCGCGATCAAGGCTATATCGGCGAACCGATCCGCGAGATGTGCGACTGCCTGAAGCAGCGCGTCTATCAGCGATTGTGCCGCGACGACAACCTAGGCGTTCAGACGGACGAGAACTTTACCGCCTGGAACGAGCTGGTCTTCGACCCCTCGCCGACCGAGCTGCTGCCCCAAGGCCAGCGCGCCGAGATGCTCAAGCATCGCGCGGTATGCGAGTCCTACGCGGACTCATTCCCTCAAACCGAGAAACCCAACCTGCTGTTCCTCGGCCCGTCGGGCGTAGGCAAGACATACATGCTCAACTGCGTGGCGCAGCGGGTTCTTGAGCGAGGATACACGCCATGGAAACTGACCGCCTCTCAGATGATGGCCATATTGCGCGACGCGTATTTCGATCGAGGCGATCCGGAACGCGCGCGATTGCTTCGCGAATCGCCGCTGCTGATGATCGACGACCTGGGCACCGAACCTATGCAGGAAAACCTGACCGTCACCCAACTGTTCTCGCTGCTCAACGAGCGCGGCGCCAGACGTCAGCATACGATCGTCAGCACCAACCTGACGCCCAAGGAACTGGCGCTGCGGTATACCGAGCGCGTATTCTCCAGGCTGTTCGACAAACGCTTGACCCGTGTGCTACAATTCAGGGGCGCGGACGCGCGGATGCTCCGCGCTTAAGGATATTTACGTAGGAGGGTGTTCTATGGACCTGCTGCCAGTATTGGAACGTTATGGATTGATCCCCGCCGTCAAGGTCAGCGACGCTGCGGACGCCGTGCCCATAGCCAAGGCGCTGACCCGAGGCGGTCTGCCCGTCGCGGAGTTCACGTTCCGCACACCCGTCGCCGAGGAAGCGATCAAACGCGCGGCGGAGGCGCTGCCCGACCTGATTCTTGGCGCGGGCACAGTGCTGACCGTCGAACAGGCGGAGCGCGCCGTCAAGGCCGGGGCGAAGTACATCGTCGCGCCAGGATTCAACCCCAAGGTCGTCGGCTGGTGTCTGGAGAATGACATAACGGTGCTGCCCGGAGTAGCGTCCGGCTCGGAGATCGAGACCGCGCAGGAGATGGGCGTCAAAGCCGTGAAGTTCTTCCCGGCGGAACAGCTAGGCGGACTGGCCGCGATAAAGGCGCTCAGCGGGCCATACTTCGACATGAAGTTCGTACCGACGGGCGGCGTCAGCGAGAAGAATGTCGCCGACTATCTCGCGTTTCCGAAAGTGCTGGCGTGCGGCGGCAGCTGGTTCACCAAGGATGAATATGTCGCGGCGAAGGCGTGGGACAAGGTCGAGGCCGCCGCGCGCGCTGCGGTTGCGATCACGCTGGGCTTCGAGGTGACCCACGTAGGCGTCAACGCGGACGATGCAGCGGAGGCGGAGATGGTCGCGAAGAGGTTCAGCGCGCTGTTCGGCTGGCCTGCGCGAATCACCAGCGCGAGCGTGTTCAGCGGCTCGGGTATAGAGGTGATGAGCGGAGGCGGGCGCGGCAAGCTGGGCCACATATCCGTCGGCGTGCGCAGCCTGCCGCGCGCCAAGGCGCATCTCGAGGCCCTAGGCGTGACGTTCGTGCCACCCGCGCCCGGCTCCAAGGCCGTGTACATGGAGGAAGAGATCGGCGGGTTTGCGGTACATCTGTTGCAGAAGTAAAGTGAGGGCATTGCATTGAAACCATTCATGGATCAAAACTTCCTGTTGGGTACTCCGACGGCGCGTACGTTGTTCCACGACGTGGCGGCAAGCGCTCCTATATGTGATTTTCACTGCCATATCCCGCCCAAGCAGATCGCGGAGAACAAGCCCTTCCGGTCGATAACCGAGGCGTGGCTGGGCGGGGATCATTATAAATGGCGCGCGATGCGCATAGCGGGCGTGCCGGAGCGCAGAATCACCGGCGACGCATCCGACCTGGAGAAGTTCGAGGCGTACGCGGCCGTCGTCGAGAAGGCGGTCGGCAATCCTCTCTACCATTGGACGCACCTTGAGCTGCAACGATACTTCGGCGTAGAGGAACCGCTGACCTCGCGCAGCGCGACCTCTATATTCGAGCATTGCAACGCCCTGCTCGACGACGGTATGCGCCCGCAGGAGCTGATTGCGCGCAGCAACGTACGACTGCTATGCACGACGGACGACCCGATAGACGCCCTTGAGTGGCATGAACAGCTGTCCGTACGGAACGACAGCGGCGCGACGATCCTCCCGGCGTTCAGGCCGGACAAGGTGCTGAACCCGGCCGACGCAGATTACGCGGCTTACTTGGAGAACCTGAAGGAGGTCAGCGGGGATACCGTCGGCTCGTTTGCTGATTTGAAGGGCATTCTAGTCAAGCGGATCGATTACTTCCATGAACACGGCTGCCGATTGAGCGACCATGCGCTGGACACCGTACCGTTCGCGCGGACCGACGAATCCAAGCTGGATTCAATATTGAACGGCGCGGCGTCTGGGAAGCCCGTTTCCCAGGAATCGCTGGTGCAGTTCCGTACGGCGCTGCTGAAGTTCCTTGCGGAAGAGTACTCGAGGCGCGGCTGGACGATGCAGCTGCATATCGGCGCTATCCGTAACATAAACGCCCCAATGTTCGCCGCGCTCGGTTCGGACGTAGGCTGCGACGCGATGAACGACCTTCCGATCGCGGCCCCGCTCGTCGGTCTGCTCAACATAATGAGCGAGGATCAGCCGCTGCCGCGAACGCTGTTATACTGCCTCAACGATAAGGATAATTACGCGTTGAACGTGATCGCCGGCGCGTTGCAGCGCGACGGCCGCGCGTCACATGTCGCGATGGGTCCGGCGTGGTGGTATCACGATCAGCGCGACGGTATGGTCACACACCTGCGAAACCTAGCGAACGTGTCGATGCTTAGCGAATTCATCGGCATGACGACCGACAGCCGCTCCCTGCTGTCGTACACGCGGCATGAGTATTTCCGACGCATACTGTGTAACCTACTGGGCGATTGGGTTGAAAACGGCGAATATCCTGCGGATATCGAGCTGCTGGGCGACATAGTTCGCCGCGTTAGCTTCGAAAACGCGTATAGGCTGTTTGTGTAGGGCAGAATACGGAGAACCCTTAAAGAAAGGAACGCATGATCGCAATCCTTGATTATGGATGCGGAAACCTGCGCAGCGTCTCCAAGGCGCTGGAATATCTGGGGCAAGAGACGATCGTGACGGGGGGGGCGGCGGATGTATCCCGCGCCTCCCATGTCATTCTGCCCGGAGTCGGCGCGTTCGCGGATGCCATGCGGTTATTCCGGCAATCCGATAACGGCGGTCTTGAAAGCGCGCTGCTTGAGGCCGTCGCGCTTAATAAACCTGTGCTGGGCATCTGCCTGGGTATGCAGATGCTGATGTCCGGCAGCGACGAGGACGGCTGGCACGACGGGATAGGGCTGTTCGACGCGCCGGTAACGCGCTTCCCCAAGGACGCAGGCAAGGTGCCCCATATGGGCTGGAACAGGATCACGTCGCGCGGGTGCCCGTTGTTCGATGGCGTGGACGGCGCGTATGTCTACTTCGTGCACTCGTATCGCGTCGAGGGCGTGCATGACTGGACGGCGGCTTCATCCGATTACGGCAGCGCCTTCACGGCGGCGGTATGGCACGGCAATCTGTTCGGCGCCCAATTCCACCCTGAGAAGAGCGGTGAAGCGGGACTACGCATTCTCAAGAATTTCGCCGAAATGAGGACGCGCGGATGCTGACGAAACGGATTATACCATGCCTGGACATTCGCGGCGGGCGCGTGGTCAAGGGCGTGAACTTCGTGAACATCCGCGACGCGGGCGATCCGGTAGAGGCGGCTCAAGCGTACAACCGCGCCGGAGCGGATGAACTGGTCTTGCTGGACATCAACGCATCCCACGAGAAGCGTGCGACACTGCGGGACGTCGTATCCCGCGTGGCCGAGCAGGTATTCATACCGTTTACGGTCGGCGGCGGGATAGGCAGCCTGGATTCAATGAAGGCGTTGCTGCGTCTGGGTGCGGACAAGATATCGATTAACTCGCCGGCTGTGCGCGATCCCAGCCTGATCGAGGAAGCCGCGCTGAAGTTCGGCAGCCAGTGCGTGGTGGTCGCGATGGACGTCAAGCGGCGCGGCGGCGGTGGTTGGACGGTATACGTGAACGGCGGACGCGTGGATACGGGCATGGACGCGCTGGAGTGGGCGGTGGAGGCCGAACGGCGCGGTGCGGGCGAGATTCTGTTGACCAGCATGGACACGGACGGGGTAAGGACGGGTTACGATCTGCCGGTGACGCTGGCGGTCTGCGAGGCTGTGGCGATACCGGTGATCGCGTCAGGCGGCGCGGGCGAGCTGGATCACTTCAGGGCGGCGTTGGTTGAAGGCAGGGCCGACGCTGCGCTGGCCGCGACGCTGTTTCACGATCAGATAATCACCATTGGTGAGGTCAAGGCATACCTCAACGCGCGGGGCGTGCCGGTTCGATTATAACTGTGAAAGGATGACGCTGTTTGATTGACCGGTATACAAGGCCGGAAATGGCCGCGTTATGGACGAAGGAACATCGCTTTCAATCCTGGCTGGACGTGGAGCTGGCCGCCGCAGACGCTTGGTCAAGACTCGGCGTCGTGCCAGTCGAGGACGCGGCGGCCATGCGGCGCAACGCGCGCTTTACTGTCGAGCGGGTCGAGGAGATAGAGCAAACCACCCGCCACGATGTGGTCGCGTTCACCCGATGCGTCGCGGAGGGATTAGGCCATGAATCGAAGTGGCTGCATTACGGTTTGACCTCCACGGACGTGGTCGATACCGCGTTGTCCAGCGTGCTCAACGAGGCGTGCGGGATACTGCGGGACGACGTCAAAGCGCTGACCGAGACGCTGAAAAACCAGGCCAAACGCTGGAAGAATACCCCCATAATGGGCCGCACCCACGGTGTGCACGCCGAACCTACTACGCTCGGCTTGAAGTTCGCGCTGTGGTACGCGGAGTCGCGGCGCAATCTGGTTCGGTTGGAGCGCGCTAGGGAATCGATCACCGTCGGGAAGATATCCGGCGCGGTCGGGACATATGCAAACGTGGATCCCAGGGTCGAGGTGTACGTATGCCAAGCGATGGGGCTGCAGCCGTCGCCGATCAGCACCCAGACGCTGCAGCGGGACAGGCACGCGGAGTTCATATCGACGCTGGGCATCGTCGCGTCGTGCCTAGAAAAGTACGCGACGGAGATACGGCTACTGCAGCAGACTGAACTGCGCGAGGTAGAGGAACCGTTCCGCTCGGGGCAGAAGGGATCCTCAGCGATGCCGCATAAGCGCAACCCCATCAACTGCGAGCAGATATGCGGCCTGGCCAGGCTGGTGCGCTCCTATGTAACGCCGGCGCTGGAGGATATCGCGCTTTGGCACGAGCGCGACATATCGCATTCGTCGGTCGAGCGCGTGGTACTCCCCGACGCCACGCAGCTGCTGGACTTCATGCTGCATAAACTGACCGGCATACTAGGCGGGCTGTTCATCTATCCGGACAACATGACGCGCAGTATGGAACGCAGCCTGGGTCTGCCGTTTAGCCAGCATGTGCTGCTCGCGCTGATCGGGAAGGGTATGCTGCGCGAGGACGCTTACGACGCGGTGCAGCGGCTGGCCATGCAGTCGTGGGGCGCGCAGGAACCGTTCCGCGAGATATTGGAATCGGACGAGGATATACGCGTCGCGCTCACGGCTAAGGAACTGGACGAATGCTTCAACCCAGCGTATCATCAGCGGTATGTGGAGGAGATTTACGCGAGGCTGGGGTTAAACGATTGATTAGAAGGGAACCCCCCTCTGTCGCTGCGGCGACATCTCCCCCGGGGGGGGCGGTGGGGGTGGTGGGGGTTAAAGAGGGTCGCCAGCCACGGTGCTACGGCAACCCCAAAATGGGATTCAGCGCAGCGGGTGAA
>JAISBH010000130.1 GCA_031266295.1 Oscillospiraceae bacterium
TCCAGGTACAACCGGCAGTCCGAAGCCGGTAGATTGTGTATCACGATGGTCCAGGCGAAGCCTGGTCAGGTTTCGAAAGGGCGGATAGCCCTTCGCAGGGTCCGGGACAGAGTCCCGAAACCCCCGTTTTACCCCCATCGGGGGAAGGGGGGCGTTCCTCGTTCCCACGCCCCAACCCTGCGCCCCGCCAGTGACAATGTTATAAGGAAGTTGTCAACTTACGTCATAGTGGCGGGGCGCCAGTAATTTAAAGCGCATTCGGTTCGCAAACCGAACAGCGTCCCGCCGCAGCGGTTCGTATGCATAAGTCCGCGCCGCGCTCGCCGCAGAACCCGTCCATCGCGGGAGCGTCGTCCCGGTCGCGCAACAGGCGCGGGTGTGACGCGCGGATGCCTCGCACGCTGGGGTGAGCGAGTTGGAGGGAGACGTCGTCGGCCAGCAGGATAGTATCGCGGAGGTTCGTTATCTGTCCCATGCGTGGTTTCTCGTCGGGCGCGAACTGGACGCTCGGGTCGGGAGCGTTCACGGTTCTCGCTGAATGGGAGCATATCCGGAACATCGGCGTCAATCCCGCTTCACGCTGCAGGAAGTCACTCAATCCCTTAACGAGAGAATAGACGCCTATGACGGCGAAGCGTTGCGCACCAGAGGATAAACGCTGGCTAGCGAGTGATGCCGCCTTTTCCGTCAGGCGCGTTCGCAGCGTTGGATTGACGAGGGATTGGATCCGCTCGGCGATGCGCTCCAGCCAGCGCAGCGTTCCGGCGTAACCGTACGGGACGCCTACAAGCGTGGGTGTGCCGTATTGCTCCCGCAACCAATCGGCGGCAGGGATGGCTTCGTCTCGGATCACCAGGTTAAGCGCCGCGCGCGCTGCAGTCTCGAATCCATTGAACCCATTGATACCGTTGATCCCGCCAGTCCACGGAAGCGCGGCGTTCAGCCTCCAGCCGAACCCTTCCTCCATCAACCGGACTATTTCAGCGGCGTCCGCCTGAGCGCCGTACGCGTCCGGACTGACACCCAGTATGTTGAATGTCCCGGGGAGACGATCGGCGGGTTTGGACATACTCTTAACCAACGCCGTTAACGCTATCCGAAGACCTTCGCTGAATTCGCTGACGAAATCGCAGTGGTCGATAGGGATCAACCGCGCGGCGACATCATCCTGAATAGCGGAGCATACCGACTGGATGTCCGCGCCTATCAGCGAGGATACCGAGGAGCCCAGCACGGTCAGGTATTTAGGGTGATAGGTCTCGTCCAACTCACGGATGGCCTCGGACAGCGGCGCGGTGTCGCCCATCACGACGGTATCTTGATCCATATGGGCGGCGAACAGGTTTCTTGATAACGGAAGACCGAACGCCGCCAGCGTCTCGATGCCGTAATGAGTCGTTCCGGTCGGTCCGTATTCCAGAACCATTAAATCCCCGACCGAGAGCAGCGCCCACAAAATCCCCATCCGCTCCGACGGCGTGGGCAAATACTGATGCAATCGCTTATCACGCACAGCGGCTCACCCCCTCCAGCATCAAGTCGACGACGGCCTCGGATAGATCGTAGCCGATCATGCCGCCGCAGGTATCCGTCGTGACCTGCGCGATACCTTGCTCCTTGAGTCCGCGAGCGTCCTCGTGCCCGATATACACGTGCGGCGCAAGCTGGTCGTACAACGGACGAACCGACGAGAGATTGGCGGAGCGCATGATATACGGATCATGTCCTATGCGCAGTATCTCATCGCGGCTAGGCTGATCCGCGTCCGACCAGTCGCGCGTGAGTATCAGCGACGGCTCCATGCCCAGTTGGGTCAGAAACGCCGTGAACGAGAACACTGGTATGGTTGTGTTGCCATAGATGAAGCGACGTCCACGCAGGATATCCCGAGCGGCGTCCGCCTTGGCTCTCGCGGACTCATATCTATGGGACAGGAACGCCGGCGCGTCAAAGCCCATGTAGCCGAATAGATCAATGTAAGCCGCGCGGATCCGCTCCGGATCGACGCCTCGAGGGAAAAGTACGAACGGAATGCCGAACCGCTCTCGCATAAGCCGCGCGTATGGCAGCGCGGTTGAGTCTAGCACAATATTAACCCTGGCCGACGCCGCGCGGCGCAAATCCTCCACCATGCATTCGAGTGACGGCAACCTCATGCGCACGGCGATACCACTTTCCTCCAGCGCGCGGCGCAGCTCAAACCCTTCCGAGGAACCCAGCCGTCCGCCCAACAGATTAACCCCGGCGGTCTGACCATGGGGAGGTTCAGCCAGCGCGGCGCACGCGGTAATGGCTCTTTCCATGCCAGGCAGGTGATTCTCGCAGATGAAATGCTCAGTGCGCACCGTCAGTATGGGCACGCCCGTCGCCTCTGTAACCCGACGCGTCGTGCGTTCCACGTCCTCGCCGGATATCTCCAGCAGACAGGTGGTGATCAGGAAGACCGCAGGCGGGTTACGCTCCTTAACAAAGGCTGTCAGCGCCGAAGAGAGCGTCTCCGCGCATCCGAACGTTATGTCGTCCTGATCCATCACAAATGAGACGCAGCGGCCGTCCAGCCCGCCGAACCCTGGGCGGTGCAGTGTGAAGTTCTTGGTGTAATATGTGCACTCCTCTGTGCCGATCACCACCATCCACGCGTCCGATACCCCTTCCAGAACCAACGCAGCCCCGAACAACGGACAGTGCGCGCCGGGATACGCCACGCGTGACGGTACAGGGATGTCCTTGAATCGCTGAATCTGTGAAAGTCTTTTTATCTTATCTAAAGCGACCATGCGCTATCTCCCTTCGATTGCGAAAATGATATGATCACGCGCTGGCGGCGAGTCCGTCGTACGCTATTAGCGGGAACGGCCTGCCTTCCACGGGGACGACGCGCGCGTTCACGCCGTATACGTCGCGCAGCATCGCGGGCGTGATCACCTCAGACGGAGCGCCGTGCGAATATACCCTGCCCTCCATCATCACGACGACCTCGCTGCTGATCTCGTAAGCTTGGGTTATGTCATGCAGGACCAGCACGATGCCCATCCCCAGCTTGCGATTAAGGCGGCGCAGCAGCTCCGTCAGCTCTATTTGATGCTGAATGTCCAGGTAGGTGGTCGGTTCATCCAGTAACAGCATCTCCGGTTGTTGGGCGAGCGCGGCGGCGATGTAAACGCGCTGCTTCTCCCCGCCGGATAACTCGCGGACGTCGCGCGAACTCATAAACCGCACGCCCGTCTGCTCCATCGCCCAGATTACGATCTCACTGTCCTTCGGCGTGGATCGCTGCATAAAGCCCTGATGAGGCATCCTGCCACAGGAGACGAATTCCTCCACGCTGATCTCCGGGGGCGCAAGACGCTGCTGAGGCAAGTATGACATCTTTCGCGCGACCGCCTTAAGCGGCATCTCCCGCAGTGACTGGCCGTCTATCTCAATTACGCCGCCGCTGTGCAGTAAACGGGTGAGCGCCTTGAGCAGTGTGGACTTGCCGCATCCGTTAGGGCCTAGGAACGTCGTAACGCCTCGGCCGTCTATTGATGTATTCAGGTTTGGGATCACCAGTCTGCCGTCATACCCGACTGAGAGTTTGCGCGCTGCAATATTCATGGCGCCTCCTATATTGGTGAGTTCGGCGTGGTTAATCGTCCGCCCCGATGTGGATTAATCCTTAGGATAACCGATGACAGCGTAGACCGCGTAAGGGGCGTAAGGATAGGTTGCTCAAGTGCGAGCCGCACATGCAATCAACCCTTACGCTATAGCTCGGGGTCAAGGGTTAACCTAGCGCTAAAGACCAGTGCGTTTGCGGTGTCTTAACAGATACAGGAAGAACGGGCCGCCGAATATAGACATAACGATGCCGACGGGTATCTCCACCGGCGCGACGATCGTGCGTCCCACCAAGTCGGCGAGCAGCACCACACACGCCCCAAGAAGCATCGCGACAGGCAGCATACGCTTGTGGTTCGCGCCCACGACCATCCGCGCCACATGCGGCACTATCAGCCCGACAAACCCGATTATTCCTGCGACCGAGACAGTCGAGGCCGCAAGAAACGCGGATATACCGGTTAGGATGAGGCGCACCCTGCCCACGTGTACACCCAGACTCTGGGCGATCTCGTCGCCCATCTGAAGCGCGTTCAGGTTCTTTACGCTAAGTGCGGCCATCGTGAGTCCCACCGCTCCGTATGCCATCATCACCCGCGCCTGCCCCCATGATTTTGCGTTGAGGCTGCCGTTCATCCACGCCAACACACCCTGCAGGTTTTCGGAATTCATCAGCATAAGGAACGCCGTCACCCCGCCTAGCATCGCGTTGACCGCGACGCCCGCGAGCACCACGCGCACCGGCTCCGCACCACCGCGCCACGCCATGCCATAGATAGCGGCGCAGGCAATCAGCGCGCCGGCGAAAGCGAACATAGGGACGGAGCGGGACGCAGTCGGAAGTATGAGGAACACCGCCGTCGCGACAGCGCTCGCGCCTGACGAGACGCCGATGATCCCCGGGTCAGCTAACGGATTATGCATGACGGCCTGCAGAATCGTTCCCGCTGCCGAGAGGCACCCGCCGATCAGGATTGAAAGGATGACTCGCGGAAGCCGGATGTCTAGGATGATCGCGCGCACCGGGCCTTCCGTGCTGGATAGCGCCTCCAATATCTGACGCATGGACAGCCGCGCGCTACCGATCCTTAGCGCCAGCAGGGATAACAGGCATATCGCCGCGATTAATATGGGCACGCAGATGCGAAGGCTTATCACGCGGCGTTCTTTGCTGTCCGGCATGGCGTTATCATTTCCTTTCATCAATTTTCTTTCACTATTTAGCGTGAGGTTAACCCTGCGCCGAACCCACGCCGGCTTAACGAACTTATTAAACTTATCAAGCTTAATCGAGCGCGCCTCCGCCCATTATCGCAAGCAGCGTCTCGAACTCGCTTATCACGTTAAGGCCGCTGGCGTGAGAATACGACGCACCGAGGTACACTACGTTATTACCGCTGATTGCGTCAAGTTTGCCCCATACAGCGGCGTTCTCCTCGAACGCGGCCTCATAGATAACCCTCGCTTCCTCGCCGGTCGCGGTAGATGTATGCGTCACGAATATGGCCTGCGGATTCTGAAGGATCAGCTCTTCCATGCTGATAGGCAGCAGCGAGGCGGGTTTATCCTGATCCGCTATATTCAGGTATCCCATCATGTCCAGCATACTGCCCAGGTAAGACTTGCTGCCCAGCAGATAAGCGCCGGGTTCGGAGAACATCACTGCCGCAGTTTGCGCGCCATGTTCCGCTTTATACCGCGCTGCCGCCGCCTCAACGGCGTCAAACCGCCCCATGATATTCTGCGTGATCTCCGTCTTGCCGAACGCTGCGCCGATCAACTGGATCATCTCGCGGATGTCCTGGAAGGTGACGGCAGGCCCGGACTTTACATAATAGCAGGGGATGCCGCGCTCCTCCAGCGTCTTACCATAGGCGTCACGCTGACCCGTGGAGAGGATGACGAAGTCCGGCTGCAGCAGCAGGATACCTTCCATGTCAACGGTGTTTCGATCCAACGGAAGCCGTTCAGCCTTCAATTCATCAGGCCATACGCTCAGCTGGGAGATCGGCACGGCCAGCATCTCCAGCCCCATCTCATACATGGCAAGCACGGGATTGGGCGTCATGACGATGAGGCGTTGCGGCGTCGCGTCTAGGAGCAGGCCTTCGCCGAACTGCTCCTGTAAAGACGGCGGATAGGCGAGCGAGAACATCTCCGATTGAGATTGAGATTCAGCAAAGGCGTACCCCGAGATTAGCAACGACAGCGCGCAGACCAGCGCGATAACCCAGTGATTCGAGCCTCGTGTTTTCATGCCGCAGTACCTCCATTTATTAATGTTTGCGCCAGTTGGGTATACACACCGCACAGCGGCGAGTCGGGTATTGACTGGAAAACCGTGCCGCCGGAATCCTCCGCCAGCTGGATATCGCCGCTGCGCGGGATCTCCCCGACCAGCGCGACGTCCAATTCCTCGCACGCCTTTTGAACGATCTCACGTTCGTTGCTGATGTTTTTCCGGTTAAGTATGAGTCCGCCCAGCCGCGCGTACCCATGTCCGGCAAAGCACCTGACCGCCGAGGCGATGTTCCCCGCTGCGTACAGCGACATCATCTCGCCGGACGATACAATATACACCTCTCTTGCGTAGCCGCATCGGATCGGCATCGCGAATCCGCCGCATACCACGTCCCCCAGCACGTCATACAGCACCACGTCGGGCTGATACAGCTCGAACACGTGCAGCGCCTCCAGTTTTTCGAACGCGCTGATTATGCCGCGCCCGGCGCATCCCTGCCCAGGAGACGGGCCGCCGGCTTCCACGCACAGCACCCCGCCATACCCCTCGTATACCAAATCCCTAGGGGATAGCTCATCCCGTTTGACGCGGATCTGATCCAGAACCGTCGCGATGCGCTTGCCGTCCGTCAGGCTCTTGGTAGAATCGGACTTGGGGTCGCAGCCGATCTGCATCACCCGGTAACCAGCATTGCTTAGGGCGGCGGACAGATTCGACGCCGTGGTGGATTTACCGATGCCTCCCTTCCCATAGATAGCCATCTTCCGCATTGGTCGTTCAGCCATATAGCGCCTCCTTAAGTTTCTTATAGATTCCCGCAGATTCTTACGCTTGATGAACCAGAGCGGCCCTCCGTGCGGAGAGACTCGTCGGCTCGCCGCTTCCCCATATCATTTGGATGGAGTTCAGCACGGCGAGTACAGCTACGCCGATGTCCGCGAATATAGCCAGCCACAGGTTTGTCATGCCCGCCGCACCCAGGCACATGACAGCGGCCATTATCCCCAGAGTCAGCGCGATATTCTGGATCATGACGCGCCGGGTACGCCTCGCGATGACTATGGCGTCAGC
>JAISBH010000177.1 GCA_031266295.1 Oscillospiraceae bacterium
AGGACCGCGTTACGCTGCTAAAGTCGATGGACGTCCACGGCAACGAGGACGAGCGCGTCCTTCGCCACGCGTATCTGAACAGCTACTACCAGACCGGCCTGAAAAACCTGATGGACATAGCCATCATCAAGTACGCCACCGAGAGATCGCTGGTCGAGGCGTGGCATAACTACCGCAAGGTAGACGAGATACCCTTTGACTTCAACCGACGGCGCATGAGCGTGGTCGTCGCGAATGGCAAGACCCAGCTGATCTGCAAGGGCGCTATAGAGGAGATGCTGCAGGTCAGCCGCTTTGCCGAGTACCGCGGCGAGGTGGTGCCGCTGACCGATGAATTGAAGCAGGAGATACGCGATACCGTCGCCAAGCTGAACATGGACGGTCTGCGCGTGCTGGGCATCTCGCAGAAGAGCAACCCCTCGCCCATCGGCGCGTTCTCAGTGGCGGACGAGGACGACATGGTGCTGATGGGTTACCTCGCGTTCCTTGATCCGCCCAAGGCGAGCACGGCGCAGGCTATCCATGCGCTGTCGGAGTACGGCGTCAGCGTAAAGATACTAACAGGCGATAATGATTCCGTAACGCGCTGCGTGTGCCGCCAAGTCGGCTTGCCCGTAGATCACATACTGCTGGGCTCCGAGGTCGAGGAACTGGACGACGCGGCTCTGGCCAAAGAGGTCGAGCATACGACTGTATTCGCTAAACTCTCTCCCGCCCAGAAGGTGCGCATCGTGGCCGCGCTGCGCCGAAACGGTCACACCGTCGGCTACATGGGCGACGGCATAAACGACGCGGCCGCGCTGAAAGAAGCCGACGTGGGCATATCCGTTGACAACGCGGTGGATATCGCGAAGGAATCCGCGAACATCATACTGCTGGAAAAGGATCTGATGGTGCTTGAGCAGGGC
This sequence comes from Oscillospiraceae bacterium, assembly GCA_031266295.1. Lineage (GTDB taxonomy): Bacteria > Bacillota > Clostridia > Christensenellales > Aristaeellaceae > BNUH01. Next base: position 909 of record JAISBH010000177.1, read on the forward strand.
GTGATCGAGGGTCGCAAGACATACGCGAACACGATCAAGTATATCAAGATGACTGCGTCCAGCAACTTCGGCAACATGCTCTCTGTGCTGGCGGCGAGCGCGCGCCTGCCGTTTCTGCCTATGCTGCCCATACAGATACTGACGCTAAACCTTCTGTATGACATATCCTGCATAGCCATCCCGTTTGACAACGTTGACGCCGAATACCTTCGCGTACCGCGCCGCTGGGATCCATCTTCGATCAGCAAGTTCATGCTGTGGATAGGTCCCGCGTCGTCGGTGTTCGACATCACCACCTACCTTCTGATGTACTTCGTTGTATGCCCGAGCGTGTTCGGCGGCCAGTTCCACGCGCTGGGCGCGGAGTCTCAGGCCGGGTTCATGGCGTTGTTCCATACTGGATGGTTCGTGGAATCGCTGTGGAGTCAGACCCTCGTCGTGCACATGATCCGCTCGCCGAAGATACCGTTCTTGCAGTCGCGCGCCAGCTGGAAGGTTACGGCCATGACCACGTTCGGTATTGCGGCCGGAACGCTGATCCCCTACACGCTAGTAGGGCGCTGGATCGACATGACCGCGCTGCCGGGACGATTCTTCCCGATGCTGGCCGCTACTGTACTGGGCTACATGGCGCTGGTCACGCTGCTCAAGAGGGTGTTCATCAAGCGGTATGGGGAGCTGCTGTGAGCAGCCCCCATCCATCTCGATGGCTTGGACCGCTCGCCACGCTGCCATTGTTACTGGCGTTGATCCCGTGCCTCGCCGCCTGTTCGCCGCAGCCGAACGCGCTGCCACCGCTTGATGTATATATCCTCAACGTGGGCAAGGCGGACGCGATAATCGTTGGCTGCGGCGGACAATGGATGCTCGTTGACGCGGGATTGGAGGAGACGTCAGGGCACGTGATAGCCGCCCTGCGCGCGCTGAACATCGAGTCGCTGACGTGCGCGATAGCGACGCATCCGGACAAGGATCACATCGGCGGCATGTCGGCGGTGATACGCGCGATACCTACGCGCCGCCTGTACGAGCCGCCGATGCGTTTGGATAACAAGCCCTCTCGCGCGATGCGCGACGCGTTATCACAGACGGGCACGCCGTCAAACACCGTCCGCTCAGGCGACTCGTGGATGCTTGGCGAGGCCGGCGTGCGCGTGATAGCGCCAGGTAAAGCGTCGCTTGAGTTGAACAGCGAGAATGAAGCGTCGCTTGTATTGATGATCACCCACGGCTCCAAGCGTGTACTATTGGAGGCCGACGCGCAGTCCGTCAGCGAGAATGAGATGCTGTCGGTTTATGATGATTTGCGCGCGGACGTGCTCAAGGTCGCGCATCACGGTTCAGACAAATCAACGGGCGCGGCGTTCCTCTCGGCCGTCAACCCATCCACAGCCATCATATCAACGGGCGAACGCGCGGACGGCAAGGATAGCGACACGCTGCCCGCGCCGTCCACGCTGTCACGTTTGGAATCCATAGGCGCGGCTGTGTACCGCACCGACGTCGACGGCGCAATCCATATCCATTCAGACGGCGAAACGATCACCGTTAACACGGACTAAAGCCGCACTGGAATGTTTTCCCGCTCAGACTATACTGACATTATTATATTCAACCACGGCTGTACCAGATTCAAGCGTGGCTTCATTGCGGATTACCACTGTTCTGGATACACTATCCATGTCGATTCAATTCGGCAAGGAGGTAACGCTATGAAGATCAACCATCATCACCATAACCATGAAAAGCGCGCGTCCGCGTTGAGCGTCCGGCGGGAACTACTACGGAAGGAGTTGGAAGCGGTGCATCTGCAGATGGAGAAAATCGGCTCGTATATCCAGCGTCTGCGTAAGGCAATGGGACTCACTCAAGGCAAGCTGGCCGAGTCGCTGTCCGTCAGCCCACAGGCCGTGTCGAATTGGGAACGCGGCGACTCGCTGCCCGACGCATCACAATGGATCCCGCTAAGCCAGGCATTGGGCACTACAGTGGAACTCCTGCTCTACGGCGGCGAACTGCCCGAGGATGCCGAAGAAGAAGCCGTCGAACCCGCCGCTCCGCCAGAACCCGTGAAGCCTGTCGCCGAGGTTCGCGTCTCCAATGACGACGATGATGATGACGACGATGACGACGATGACGATGACGACGATGACGACGATGACGATGACGACGATGACGACGATGACGACGATGACGACGATGATGATGACGATGATGACGATGATGACGATGATGATGATGACGATGATGATGATGACGACGATGACGACGATGATATAGACAATCGCGCCGAACCGCGAGAGCCATGGGATCAGGTGATCGCGCTCGCGCCGTTCATCAGCCGTGAAACGCTGGATGCGCTGGCGCGCAAGGCCTGCGAGGGCGAGCACCCCGACTGGGATAAGCTGCGCAGGATCGCGCCGTTCGTCAGCCGCAGCACAATGAGCGAATTGGCCCGCTTCACCGTCGCAGGCAAGAATCCCGACTGGAAGGCGCTGCGCAGACTTGCGCCGTTCCTGGGCAAGGACGCGCTCAGCGAGATCATCGAATCCATCGCCGATCAAAAGAGCATCGACATAAACGAGCTGGTCAAACTCGCGCCGTTCCTGAACCGAAACGAGCTGGCGCGGCTGCTGCAGATCGCCTCGCGCGGCAACATTCCCGACATTGACCTGCTGCGCAAACTGGCGCCGTTCCTGCCGCGCTCGGTGATAGACGACTATGTCATGCACGCCGTCGAGGGCAAGGCCTGGAATTACAGGCCAGAACAGACGCGAAGCGACGCTGACCACAAGGGCAAGCCGTGGCAGGTGAATTGGGATTGGCCTGAAGACGCGAATGAGGTATTGGAGAACGTCCAGCGCGAGGTGTCTAACGCCGTTCGCCAGGGCATCAACTTAGGCCAGAACGTGAGCAAGCAAGCGCGCGACGCCATTCGCGATACGTTGAACAATCTCTTCCCCGACGAGGACGACGACAAATAAGGAGGCTTCCCATGAACGACCGCGCAGCCGCAAGGCTGACCGCCCTGCGCAGCGAACACGGCTACACCCGCGATGAACTGGCGGCTATGCTGGATGTACCCGCCTCCGCCGTCGAGGCCTGGGAGTCCGGTGTGGACTTGCCCAACACCCCGTCGCTGATCAAGCTGGCTAAGGTATACAGAGTGTCGCTGGACAGTCTGCTGTTGGATGAAGACACGGATGGTGTAGACACGTCCTGCGCGAGCGGAACCTATGCTGAATTCGCCGAAGAGTTCGCCGGATCTAAGGAGGAATTCGACCATACCGACGACTATCATTTCCGGATCGGCGGCACGAATGTCCGCATCAGCCGCGTACAGTTCCCATACCCGATCATTGTAACTGCGGCATACCTGGCGGCGGGATTCCTGTTCAACTGGTGGCATCCGGGCTGGCTGCTATTCCTGACGATCCCGCTGTATTACACAATGCCCGACTTCGAGCATGAACCGCTACGCTCCGCGCTGCTGAAGTTCCCCTATCCCGTGCTGATCACGCTGGTGTATCTGTCGATGGGCTGCTTCCTGAACTGGTGGCACCCCTGGTGGCTGATGTTCCTGACAATCCCGCTGTATTACATATTCGCAACGCACGCGGACAGGGCGTAACGATGATAACAGACCGCCGCAGGATGATGATCATCCTGCGGCGGTCTAGATATATCGCGGCCTGCCAAGACTGCGGAGCCGCGAAGTACAGGTTAAAACATACACCCAGCAAGTCAAAAAGTTTATTGATACCGTTCACAGCTTGTGCTATCCTGCTATGTAATGAAGTTATATGTTCGGCACGAGGCATATAAGTAATGGCGTAAGGAGTGATTATCCATGGTTTGCTCTGCGGAAGACCGTTATCAGCGCATGAAATATAAACGATGCGGACGCAGCGGGCTGGCGCTGCCGCTGGTATCGCTGGGGTTGTGGCACAATTTCGGGGAAGGGACCCCTTACGCCCAGTGCAAGGATATGATCTTGGGCGCATTCGATCTGGGCGTCACCCATTTCGACCTGGCGAATAACTACGGTCCGCCGCCAGGCTCGGCTGAAATGACGTTCGGCCGCGTAATGAAGGACGGGTTGAAGCGATATCGTGACGAGATCATAATATCCACCAAGGCGGGATACCGGATGTGGCCAGGCCCGTACGGCGAATGGGGTGGTAAAAAATACCTGATCGCCAGCCTGGATCAGAGTCTCTCCCGCATGGGCCTTGATTATGTGGATATCTTCTATCACCATCGCCCCGATCCGGATACGCCGCTTGAGGAAACGATGGATGCGCTGGCGATGGCTGTACGTCAAGGTAAGGCTATGTATGTCGGCATATCCAACTACAACGCCGAACAGGCTGCGGCAGCGTGCGATATTCTCAAGTCCATGGGCGTAAATATGCTGATCTGCCAGCCGCGCTACAACATGTTCGACCGTCGGCCAGAGGAAGGGTTATACGGCGTTTTGCGCGAGCATGGCGTAGGTTCCGCGCCGTACTCGCCGCTGGCTCAAGGGTTATTGACCAACCGTTATCTGGAAGGCATCCCCGTTGATTCCCGTGCGGCTGGTTCCAGCGTATTCCTCAAGGCGGATCAAATAACATCGGCGCAGGTCGGAAAGGCGCGGCGGCTCAACGAAATCGCGCAGGAGCGCGGTCAGACGCTGGCGCAGATGGCCCTGGCGTGGCTGCATCGCGACACCGTGACCACGACCGTGATAATAGGCGCAAGTAAACTCTCCCAGATTCAGGATTGCGCGGGCATTGTGAACCACTGCGACTTCGCAGCCGACGAACTGATCCGGATCGACGCTATATTATCGGATGGGACGCCATGAACGCCAGCGTGTTGTACCTGGATTCGTTACGCCGCGAAGTGGTTTTAGCGCAAGGCTGCACCGAGCCTGCTGCGGCGGCGCTGTGTTCTGCCGCCGCAGCTGAATTGCTGGGCGAACCGGCGCTCCGGGTCACTCTCGCCGTCAGTCCATATGTGTACAAAAATGGGATGAACGTCGGCATCCCCGGCGTGCCTAACGCGACAGGACTCGCGATTGCCGCCGCGCTGGGCGGCGTGATTGCCGATCCGGCGCAAGGGCTTGCGGTCATGCAAAACCTGCGGTCGGAGCAGGTCAGCCGTGCGCGGCGCATGACGGACGACGGATGCGTGCATATCTCCATGCAGTCGTCCACGGAAAAGGTGTATTTCGAGGCGGTGTGTCAGTCGGAACATCATACGGCTCGGTGCGTGATCGCGCGTTTTCACAATCAGATTCTGCTAAAAGAACTGGACGGTGAGATTCTCTTTCAAATGGCGGCGGATCAACAGGACGACCGGGCCGACGCCGGGCGCGTTTCGTTTGCCGCTCCGCCGGAATCGATGACAGTGCGCGGTATACTTGATTTCTGCAGGATGGAACCGTTTGAGTCGTTTCACATGCTGCGCGAAGTGGTGTCGGTTAACTCGTGTATCGCGCATGAAGGTTTGAGAGGCGAGTGGGGTCTTAAAATAGGCAAGACGCTGGAGACGAATCGCCGCATGGGATTCTTCCGCAGCGACGCGGCTCAGGAGGCCATCGCGCTGACGGCTGCGGCGGCTGACGCGCGCATGGCTGGCTGCGACCTTCCGGTGATGAGCACGGCGGGCAGCGGGAATCAGGGTTTGACGGCGTCCCTGCCCATCATGGTAGCGGCAAAACACGCGTCGGTTTCGGAAGAGACGATGCTGCGCGCGCTGGCGATGAGCCTGCTGATTACCATTCACACCAAGACGTACCTAGGCCGGCTGAGCGCGTTATGCGGATGCGGGGTCTCTGCGGCGATCGGAGTGTGCGCGGGGCTGGTGTTCATGATGGACGGCGACGACGAGGCGGTATTTGCCGCGATGCGTTCGATGGCGGCGGATATCACGGGGATGTTCTGCG
>JAISBH010000223.1 GCA_031266295.1 Oscillospiraceae bacterium
CTAGTCGTAGCATTTCATTCTCACCCCTTTCCTCTATTATAACATTAGAGCCACAAAACTTCAATAGCTTTGTGGCTCTTTCTTGCTCTTTTACTCGACTTTTTCAGTGGCCTCCCCCCGATGGGGGGACACGGAGTTTACGGGACTCTGTCCCGGTACCCTGCGAAGGGCTATCCGCCCTTTCGAATCCTGACCAGGCTTCGCCTGGACCATCGTGATACACATTCCACCGGCTTCGGACTGCCGGTTTTACCTGGATAGTCTATTTCGTAACGCAATCGGCTTCGACCAACCGGTTGTGCTTCGACAGTCTGTTCCGGAACGCAACCCGTCACACCGTTGCTTGCGAACCGCATCGTAACCGACAACCCTCATCGCCCCCCTAGGGGGAGATGCCGCCGCAGCGGCAGAGGGGGCGTTCCCCCCCGTCACAATATCTTCGGCAGCGACACGGTCAGCACCAGCCGGCTGTCCGATTCGGCGGATTCTACGGACGGCGACAACCCCGACCTGCGCATCTGATCCACTATGTCGTTGATAGCGTTGACATACGGCCTGTGATCGCGTACAATGGCGGTGACACAGCGATGGTAGGTGGGGCCTTCTATGGTCATATTCTCTACCAAGGACTCGGCGTCGCGCAGCGTCAGCTGTTTTTCGACGATCCGACGCGCTGCCGTTTGCTGCATATTCTCCTCATTCAGGCGCAACAGCACTCGCGCGTAGCGTTCGTTCAAGTCCAGATCGCGGATGAGCCGCCGCGTCTCCGGCGGGATCTTGAGTAGCCGCAGTTTGTTGGACAGGCTGATCGTGCTCGTGCCCAGCCGAGCGGCTATCTCTTGCAGCGATAGACCCGTCTCACTCCTGACGGCATCGATGGTCTCCGCTTCCTCAAGATAGTGCAGCGGCACGCGCTGTATATTCTCGGCCAAGGCGAGCATGTCGCGGTCAACGTCGCCCGCTGGGAGCACGATCGCGTCGATATTGTCCCATCCCAGTTTTTCACATGCGCGCAACCGGCGTTCACCCGCTATCAATTCGTATCGGTTGCCCGGCGCGGTGCGTACGGTGATCGGCTGCAGCAGCCCCAGCGCGCGGATCGACTCCGCCAGCTCGTCCAGTTTGCGTTCGTCGATAGCAGATCGCGTCTCGCGTGGGCCGTACTGGATCAGTCGGATGGGCAGCCAGCGCATCTGACGGCGCGCAGCGGTGTCGTCGGCTTCATGACGAGTGAGCGTCTGCGGCTCGTTGGATGGATTGGCGTGATTGCGTGGCCTGTTCGATCGGGCGGGGCGGTCATTATCGGTGTTGTCAGGCATGACCGTGCCCGTGTCACGGCAGCGCGAGACCAGCGAAGCCGTCGCGCGAGGTATAACCACTGGCGCGTCTAAGCGCGTCTGCGCGTCAAGACTTCGCCTAGCCTCACCAACAGCCCTAAACCGCCGCAGACCCATCATTGACAGCCATCTCCCGCCCTATGTAATTATGATAACGTCCATACTCTATATATGCAAAGGAACCATGTAGTTAGAACGATTATCAAATAAAAAACTGGAGGCAAGCTATGGCGCATCGGGATTCAACCAAAAAAAGAGCGACCAGCAAGCAGGTCACCGCGCGCGTACTGGCTGGATTTATGGTCGGGATAATGTTCCTGGCGATATTAACGTCGTTTTTGGTCAGGTAACGGACAGCATCCGCCTGAATCCTTTATCGATCAGCCGCTTGATTTGCTCGCAGCACGCGTGATATTCCACATCCGAACCCATAAACGGGTCATTGACGTCCCCGCCGCCGCTTAAACCGGCCCAAGCCGCGAGCGTCGTCACCCTGGCTCCCGACGCGAGACGCAGCGCATAATCGGCCTGCGCGCGGGTCATCGTAATGACCAGCGCGCCGCGCGCCATCTCCGGGGTCAACAACCTGGCGCGATGCCCATCCAGCGTCAAACCCTGACGCGCGGCAGCCTCAACCGCACCCTCCGACGCTGGAGAATCCGGATTCGCCGCCAATCCCGCCGACGATACCCGTAACCGTTCGGCATGTTCCGGCGCGTGCTTACTTAGCCATGCCCGCGCCAGCGTCTCCGCCATTGGACTGCGGCATGTGTTGCCCGAACAAACGAACAACAGCGTGTATAACGGTGCACTCGCCGCTCCGCCGATCCTGCCTTGGTAATTCATACTCGGCTCATCCCTTGGGCAATCAACCCATTAACCAGTTAACCTGCTAACTCGTTACCCCGTCATGTCATCACGCTGGGCGTCAGATCGTACATTACGCGGCCTATGCCGGGCTGGTCGCTGCGCACGCGTTCGACCACGCGCTCTAGCAAATCGTAGGGAAGACGCGCCGCCCCGGCCTTATCGCCGGTCGTCAGCGCCCTGATTATCAGCGCGTAAGACGAATCGGCTGAATCGCTCATCTGCCGTCCCAGCACCGCGTAATACTGGCGCAGCCGCTTATCCTGGCCGCCCGTCTCGATCTCCTCGCGCAGTATAGCGTCGGCGGCGCGCAGCATCTCTACCAGAGGCTGCGTTACCTCTCCCTCTACGCGCGCGGCCAACCCTTCGATCGCGATAGGCTGCCTGTTCACAAACGCTGCGGGCAGTCCCAGCTTCTCCCCTACCGCACAGACCTCGTCCTTGAACAGCTCCACCAGCGGCTCGACCACGCCCTTGAATCCCGGGAACCCTCCGCACTGATGCGGCTGGCCCTTCTGCAACACCTCGGTATAATTCGTGCCTAACACCAGCGTCATCTCCGCTGCGCTCGGCCCCACCGCCTCCGCCACGGCCGCGCGAAACACTCGCCGAACGACCTCCGCCTTGGCGGCTTGATCCGTCACACCCGCCAGCGATTCGAATATCCTCTCGTGGGCGTCGACCACGATCAACTCCACCCCAAGATTCTGGCGGCAGAATGCCTCGACGTGCTTTACGATATCGCTGCGATGAAGCCCTGTGCGCACCATAATCGGAACCAGCCGCGAACCGACCGCACGCCCGGCCAGCGCCGCGCACACCGACGAATCCGCGCCGCCGCTCAACGCCACCGCCAGCGGTGAATCCCCCGCCAGCCGCGCCAATTCCCCCGTAGCGCGGTCGATGAACGCCTCCGTCGACCACCATGCCGTGCACCTGCTGATCCTCGTGCAGAAGTTGTTCAGCAGCGTCACGCCTTCGGGATCATGCTTCTCGATCAGGAATTGTAGCCCGTACAGCGGGCGCTCCTTGTCGCAGAACCCGACGGCCACGCCGCCAGACATGGCAATGGGCATCATGCAGTCCGGCAGCTCCATCCGCTCGGCGCGAGAGAACCATCGGTCGCCGGGCACCACGCCGTCGAATATCATCTGCGGGTCATATGTCACATGCGCGGTGGTATTGGTCAGCGCGGCTCCCTTGCTCGCGCCGCCCAGCATCTTCGCCAGCGCAACCGACGCCGCTCCGATAGCCAGCATCGGCAATCCCAGCGAGAGTATCCGCACGTCGATAGGCGCGGCGTCTCCATCCGCGCGGCCAGCCCATATAATACCGGACGCATCCTGCTCGGCAACCGCCTCCAGCGGTGCGCCGCCGGGCAGTATCTTGCAATAGACGCCCTGGGCGCGCAGCTTTCGCGCTATCGCGATGCTCCCATAATTATCCATATCCAGCACGAGGATCTTATCGAGCATGCTATTACCTCCTAGGATTCCTCATTGGTGTCCGAGTCCAGCCGACCGTGCGCCTGAGCCGATCGCGCCGAGGGAAATTGCGCTATCCTAAGCGGCGCGCTAGCGTATGGCACGAACGACACGATCCGCGCCGGGCCGTTGGGCTTGGGTTCGCGAGGCGGTGGTTCCGGCGCGCGCCTCTTCTCGGACCAATTCTCCAGCGGGACGACGGCGGCCCTGATGCGCGGCGGTTCGCCAGAGTGAGCGGACGGCTCCTCCGACAGCGGCGTATCCGACAGCAGCGCGTACCGCCAGTCCGACAGCGGCTTCAACCCAATCGCCTCCGCGCCGTCCATCGTGGCGGCCTCGGTAAAGTCCGCGTCTATCGGCAGCGCGTACAGCACCGGCCCGCGCTCAATCCAAGCGCCGTTCAATTCTTCCATACGCGCGCGCATAGGCAGCGTTAGTTCGATCACGTCTCCGCCCGAGAACACCCGCTCCAACCTAAGAAATGTGCCCGGCACGCATTCAGGTCTTTCACCTGACGACAGCTTCATCACGGCCCCGCCGGCCCATCGTGGTATCCGCAAGAATAATGTGAGTCGGATAGGCTCCTTCACCGCGACGGTCATGCGTATCTCGCCATCGTACGGGTAGTTGGATTCAACGGTTATCTTAACGAGCTGGCCGCCAATCCTATCGCGCACCTCGCAAGGTATGTATGACAGCGCAGCCAGCCCGCCGCCCGGCGTACACATCCACGACGTCATTGTAAACGCACTCAAAGCGCCCATTGCCTGAGCGGTATCAGGCTCAACCGCGCGCGTCTTAACGAATAAGTATGAATCTTCTGATAGGTTATAGCTGGATACAGGCGCGCGCACGCACTCGATCTGGTTCAGGCGCTGTGCGGCCTGACGGTACCGCCAATCCGGCGTGAAATTGGCCATGTTCGCGCTGAACACCAGTTTCTCCAGCGCCTCCGCCGCGAACGCCACCGAAGAAAACTGGCTGACCATGCGCGTTTGAGTAATCAGCGCGCGTATCATCTCCGTGACTGCAGGGACGTATACGCCTTGGGACGGGTTGTGTCCGGCGAGGTACATATCAGCCGTGCACATGCCCAGCGCCGTACCGTGGTGCTTCACCAGTTTTTCCCAGCCTATGGTGAACGCCTGCTCATCCTTAAGCGCGCCGGTCAACGCGGCGTGAACGGCGGTCGCGCCCAAGCCCCGCGCGGCATAATCAGCCCTGGCCGCCAGCGACAGTACCGTAAAGTAGCCGAACGCGTCGCCAGCCTCCCTTTCGGCCTTTATCTGTGCGGTCAGCTGTGAGAAAGGCAGTGAACGATACATGGGCTGAATCTGCGGGAAGCGGGTGTACCAGCCTGTCCAATCCAAGGCGATATCCGACCATCGCTTGGCGATGCTGAGCAGCTGCGGCTGGCCGGTGCGGTTATAGACGTCTAGCAGCGCCGCCATGAATTCACCAGCGTTGGCGCGTGTCTCCGGCGCGACGTCGCCAGGGCTGACCTGAGCGAGTGCCCGAGCCTGGAGGGTCAGCATTCGCAACGCAAGCTTAAGCATCTTCACGTCGCCCGTAGCGGTGAAATAGCGTATGAACGCTTGCGGAGCGGCGTACGCATCCGGCGCTAGCACGGTGGCGGCCCATTCTGGCGGCTTGCGTTCAGGCTCAAGCTCAGGCTGGTGCGTTTCACCAAAGTCCACATCGGACCTATTGCCGGAATCCTTCGCCGTCTCATGCACGGATTCCTTCCGAGCGGCGCTGGCGGCAGCCTCGATGGGTTTAAGCTGCGCCTCAATGGCAGCGGCGGCGGCCTTCATGCACGACGCAGCCATTTCCAGCATCGCCTCATCGCCCGACACATACGCCAGCTGGATTATCGATTCTAGCGCACGCGGATGCGGGGGATTATCCATCGGCGATTCGAGGAACAGGGTGGTCTGTGCTTTAAGCTCTCTTAGCAGCCAGCCTGCCGGACGGACGGCAGTGAGCGGCAACGGCGAGAGTCGGTTTTGACGGAGCGGGGCACGATTCCATACGGCCTTTGCCGGCATTACTATACCTCATTTACGAACAGCAGACATAGTTCAATACATTAAACATTGTATCGCAATTTCCGCCGTTCGTAAAGTGCGCTCACGCCGTTCGATGAGCTTTTTCTAAATTTTGTCGAAACAATTTTCCCGCCGCAGTGCAACAGGCTTAATCTCGGTATTTGGACAGTTTAACAAGCGTACCAAGTTATTAGCATAGGCAGGTACCAGCAATTCCAAATTTAGAATTTTTCAGTATGATTCGGCTGCCTACAATCAATTTTTCTTGGACGAGAATCGCTCGTTGTACCATACGTGTCCATGCTGTACGAGTCGCTGCGGCGGGACGCTGTTCGATCTGCGGATCGAATGCGCTTTAAGTTTGTGGCGCCCCGCCACTATGACGTAAGT
>JAISBH010000283.1 GCA_031266295.1 Oscillospiraceae bacterium
GATTGCTCGCTAATCAGCGTAAACCTCGTCGCGGGCAAGCACGGTCTCACGCATATGTGTCTTGCGCAGGACATGCCGATATTGATCGACGCGCCGCGTGCGGGCAGCCCGACAAACACATACGAAACCGAGATAGGCGTCGGTCACTTCGCGGGATATGAGGCGTACCCCACGTGCGGGCTGGCTACGACGGATCACTTGATCGGCCGCGAGGACGAACCGCGCCACTTTGCGTCGCCCGAGCGAATGAACGCGGGCATTGTGTGGATCGGGTTGGGGTACTTCGACTATGTGCTGCACAACTTTCTGCAGCCGGATCAGCAATTGATCGACCTGCAGATCTCTATGGAACTTGCGAGCGAAGCGCCCGGCAGTTCTGAGGACTGGCCGAGCGACCTGCATTTCTATCTGAACGGCAGGCTCCTGTGCGTGTGGACCAGTCCTGGCGATTACGCCCGTATGCGCGGCATCTATACCCCCGATTGGTGGGACCGTAACTGGAACCAGTATGGGCTGTTCAAGCTGCTCTCAATCGACAGCACCGGCACGTTCATAGACGGACTCAAGCGATCGGACGTTACGCTGGACGATCTGCGTATTTCCCACAGCACTCCGCTCATCTTCCGCGTCGCCGCGCCGCGCGAAGCTAAGAACGTCGGCGGGTTGACCATATTCGGTCGTGGCTTCGGCAACTATGACCAGGGCATACGCGTCCGGATGCACTATAAACCTAGCGGCTAAGCCGGTCGACTGGTCAGCGCTTTGTTCGAGCCTCCCCATGCGCCTACTCGGCGACGGATTGGCCGACGTTCTCGCTCATCCCACTTAAGATCGCGCTCATGCTGTCGATCATCTCGTCGTCTTTCAGCCGGAACTTGAACTCTACGCGGCGCGACGCGTCGGCGTTCTCGCTACCGTCGGCGTTGAATATAGGCTCGCTAAACGACCGCCCGTTCGCCGTCAGTTTCTCGCGCAGTGCCTGCTTCTCCTGCGCCGTCAGCCCGGTCATCTGGTTGCTTAAGCAATAACTCACCACGTTATACGCGCGCTGCTGCGATAGATTCATGTTAAACTCGTATGAACCTTTTTTGTCCGTGTGCCCTTCTATGATCAGCTCCGACACGTATTGGCTGTTATCGCCGTCCAGCAGCGTCCGCACATACGCCGGTATGACCTTGTTCAGCAGCGCCTTCCCATCCGCGCTTATATCCGACGAATTGTAATCGAATATTATCGAATTGCTCAGCGTGATCGCGCCTGTGTTTTGATCCACATTCACGTTCGCGCCCGCTCTAGCCAGCGCGTCGCCCAGCTGTGATATGATCTCCGCGCGCACGCCTATCATCTGATCGATAAGCATCTGCTGCTGGCCTATCTGCTGCGTCTGCGTCTCCAGCAGCTGCCTTAACCTGTCGACGTCCAGCTGCTGCAGTGCCAGTTCTATATCCTGCTGCGTCAGCCGCGCCGCAGTCTGATCCAGCTCCGCCTGCTTGCCGTCCAGTTGAGCGCGCGTCTTGTCGGCCTCCTGTATCGCCAGCGCCACCAGCGCCTTCTGTTCTTCAATGTCCAGCTGCTGTTGCGCCAGCTTCGCCAGCGACTCTTCCAGCTTGAGATTCTTGTCGTCCAACTCAAAGCGCTGATTGGTCAGCGTCGCGTTGGCCAGCGCCAGTTCTTCAGCCTTCTGCGCCAGCAGCGACTCGGTCTGCGCTAGCAGATCCTCTTGAGTGCGCAGCTGAGCTTCCTTCGCCGCGACCTCCTGCTCCCGGTTTTGCTGAGCCGTCATATATTGATTTACATAGAAAAACAACAGTAATGACAGCATTAATAACAATGCGGCCATTACGTCGGAATAGCTCATCCAGTAGCCGGCGTTCTCACGGCGGACGACGGATCTGCGGCGCTTCACCTGCATCGTTACCATCCTCCTGCCTTATACCGCGCCGCGCTCTATCGGCAGCCGCGCCAGCTGTCCATTCAGCGCCTCTATTGCCCTGGTCAGCTCGCGCATGTCCTCGCGGGCGTGCGCGTCGTCCAGCTGCGATAAAGCGCCGCGCGCCGCCGGCGAGCGCATCATGGCGTCCAGCGCCAGCGTGATGCGTCCGGTCTGTTTCTGTATGGATTCATCGAACAATCCTAGCGCGCCCGCCAAACCCTCCTGGATGTTCTCGACGAACGAACCATACGAACCCTGAAGCATGTCCGCGCCTTCCTTTAGGTCGTGGGCGATGGCTGTCAGCGCCTCGCGCTGGGATTGGGTATGGCTGCCCAGCGTCTCCGCAAAGCCGCGCATCCATAGGTTGTAATCCAACAGATATTTCTCCAGGGCCTCTTGATGCTCCCTTAGCTGCACCAGGTAATCCGCCTGCTCCGATGCCGCGTTGTGCAGACGGCTCAGCAGTTCACCCGCGCCCACGTTTTGAACCTCGAGCGACTGGCTACGCTCGGCCAGCGCGTTCACGTATGAATCGAAGTGTGCGAGCACCTGCCGCGCTACACGCTGCATTGACTCGGAATCGTTGGTCTGCGCGCCTATGATTTGCGCCGTTGTACGCAGATCGTCACGCAGCATCTGCTGCTGCTTGACCGTCTGCTCCAGCGCGTCGCGCAGTCCGCCTACGTGGCCTTCCAGCGCTTGATCCATCGCCATCACAAATTGGTTTACCACATGGCGCACGCCCTCTATCTGCTGGCGCGTCGTGCCCTCGAGGAAGCGATCCATCGACTGCGCGACGGGCTGCAGCGCACGATACACAGCCTTCTCGATCTCTCCGGAGAGATTGGAGCTGATCTCCTCGCTGAACGCGCGCAGACTGGCCAGCTGCTCCTGCTGCAATGTGACCAGCTGGTTGGCCGTGTCGATGGGACGCTGCGCGCCATATCGGTAGAACTTATCGGTGAAGGCAGCCAACGCTGTGCGCGCACGGCCAACAATTACCTTCTGCAGAATATTGAACGACAAAGAGCAGACCAAACCGGCAATCGACGTCTGGAACGCCAGCGCCAGTCCCGCTATCATCTGGGTGATGGTGCGCTCCATCTCGGCCATGTTGATGTTGCCCAACCCCTGGGTCAGGCCGATGAACGTGCCTAAAATACCCAGGGACGTGAACAGCCCCGGAATCATGTCGGCCAGCGGCGCGTTGCCTGGTATATTCACCGCCGAATCCTCGTTGACGTAATCCTCGACACTACACGGCTGGCCATGGGCGTCGAGCGTCTCCGCGTTCTGCAGGTAGTCGCGCCAATCGCGAGCCAGCGGCTTGCCTAAGAAGCTGGCGTCGCTCCATACGGGGCGCGTCAGTTTCATCCGACTGCCGTCTATCAGCAGCTGGCAAGCGTGGCGCAGCGCTCCCGTGTTACGCATCACAGGTATGAAGCACTTAATCACCGCGCAGACCATGATAACCAGCATCGCGCCGTATACGAGAACGTCCGGCAGACGCCGCAGCAACCATTGCAGATATGGGTTCATATATTTCACCATCCAGGCGCAGTTTATTGATCGTTATGATGATTCCTCACCATATCAAGACGCGAGCGGGACTCGGTTTCTTCCATGATTTACGGCGACAATTCGCGAATCGGGTGAAATGGCGAGCGAGCGTGTCGAATGTCTTGCCGAATGATCCGATATGTCGTATAATATTGTCAATGCGGCCAGTTTTATCCAGTAAACTCCATGCCAGCCGATTGCATGGCGGCTAATCGGAGCCATTGGAGTAATAGGAGCGTGAATCGATTGCCCAGGGCTTCGGAGGGAATGCCGGTGCGGGTCGCGCTGGACAGCGCGCATACTTTCCGCGGAGAGACTGACAGCGTCAGGCTGCTGACGACGGGTCAGCTGTTCCGTGAGGGCAGCGGGTTTACGCTGATATATGGCGAGACGGGAATGGATATGTCGTGCGGCATGATCACGATGATGACGCGTCTGACGTGCGGCAACGATCGCGTTTCGTTGGAGCGATCCGAGCCGGATTACTCTACTATGATATTCGACAAGCAGGGACAGTACACATGCCAGGATGGCGGCGAGGAGTATATGGGCGAGGGATTCCGGCTTGTCGCCGATAATGTGGACTATCATCTGGGCGACGCGGACGGGCGGATCAACCTGTCGTTCTCAATAATGGGCGAATACGACTCGGGCAAGTATGACATCGATATCAAGTTCGCCAAGCAGAAACCCAAGCCGAGGCGGCGTGCAAAGGCTTGTTGAGCTATTTGGACGGCATGACGTCGTTGATGTGCCAGGATGGACGGTTCGAGAGATCAGGCGCGCGCTGTCGCCGGGCCGGGTTTTGATTCACCGGGACGAAGGCTATTTTCTGTTTGCAGATAATGTGCCGGATTGCGCGGCGTTTGAAGCGTGCTGTGGGTTGGGATTGGCTTGCGTGAAGCCTAACGCGATGGATTGGACGGACGAGGCGTGCGAGCTGTGGGTTGAACGAGCATCGAACGCCGCCGATTGTGCTAGCGGATGTTCATTATCCCCCGCCCGCCTGTTTCTGCGGGATTGCCGTCGATTAAGATCCGCGCCGAACACGCCGGTCGACTATGCGCCGTTGAAACGTATCATTAAACTGCTGGCTATGACGGACGGTATGCAATCCGAGCGTCTGTCTCCGGCTATAGCGCGATTGCGCCAGGACTGCGCGGTTTCCATGCGGCTGGGCAATACCGACGCGGTGAAGGCCGCCGCGCTGTTGTTGGAGCGGAGCGTGTTGTTGTAGGAAAGAAAACCTTCGGTTTTCTGTGTATACGCGCCTGCTTCGCGCTGCGCGCCGCTATAGGAGGAGAGGTTCCCCTCGGTCGTCGCGGCGGCAGAGGGGAATCGTTGATAGCGATACGGAATATTATTTTAATAGGCCCTAATCCCGATGCGCAGAAGGAAACACTATGTCCGCGACCACGCCCAAACCCATTGTGGTTTTATATCCGACCCCAGTATATGGCAGCAGACGCAGCAGCGAAAACAGCCTAGAACGATCGTCGTCGCTCATTTCCCTGAATATTCGATACTCGCACCATCCCTTGAAACCCGTCATTGTGTATGCACCCATGTTGATTTTTTCGGTTTCTAGCTTGTAATCGGATGGATGAAGGTTTACAATCACACCTTTATACGTCTCAGCAGCGTCATGACCAGACGTACGACGAATCGCGCTTTCCAGCAGTAGACGAGGCTCGGGAAACAGCAGCGTTACTCCGTGTGTTGTGAAACACGTCGGCGACTGGAACGCGATCCGCACGGTTGATGCATTGGACGCGGCTGGCTTTGCGCTCGGGTCAAGCGTCCGTATGCGCTGGATGCCGTCAACGCGCACATCTGCATTATGCAGATGTCCCGTGCTGTCAACGGGAAACGCCTTTGGAATCGCGGTAGTCAGCTCGGGCGCCCACGTGTTCAGCGTCAGCGTAATCGGCCCGTCCTTAAACTCGAACGACAGCGAGAATGGTTTATTTTCGTTACCGTGCAACGTTTCCGTGTACTCAGGCGCAGCCCGGCGCAACCGCTCATACAGAAAACCATTCATCCCCGTGCCTAACCACGCGGTGGGCTTGAATGGCTGGAGTGGCGTTAGTGTGATACGGTATGTTGTGAACGCGGGCATTGTTTGCCTCCTTAATCTCGCTCGGGGAGCCGATCCATTCGGATCGGCTTCGCGAGTACTGTCTGTTTTGAAAACATGTCTCAATCCCCCTCCGAGGTGACAATCCATCTCAATTTTAACACCATAGAAGGCTAACGTCCATCCGGATTGACGCTACGGCAATCGTTTATATGAAAATCCATCAATTTTAGAGGGCAAAGCACAGAAGGGAACTGGGATGGCTTATGGACCCTGGGGAGGGGAGTCAGGGCTTTTATTGGTCGCACTATTTCGCGCGTATGTATTTTGCGTTTAAGGAGGAATAACGGCGCTGCTTGTGGAACAAAATGGTATGAAGGCTTTGTGAGAGGCTTATCAAGGAGGTTGTTATGTCTGCACCATACGTTGTTACCATCGCCCGCGGGTTCGGCAGCGGCGGCAAGGAGGTTGGAGCCAAACTGGCGCAGAGGATGGGTATTCCTGTTTATGAACGGCAGATACTGCGCTTGGCGTCCGACGAAAGCGGCCTGAATGAAGCGTTGTTTGGGATGGTCGATGAGAAACTGACGGGCATGACACTGATCAAGAAGCTGACAGGCATCCCGTTTCACACCGTGGCCGAGCCGCAGGACTCAACCTTCGTTTCAGATGTGAATCTATACAACCTACAGGCGGAGATAATCCGCAAACTGGCGAAGTCGGAGTCATGCGTCATAATCGGCAAGTGCGCGGATTACGTGCTAAGGGATTACACGAACGCGGCTAGTTTTTATATTGAGGCGCCGCGTGCGGACTGCGTACGGTCGATAGTCGCGAAGCTGGGGGTTAGCGAGAAGGACGCGCACAGACTGATCCACAAGACAGATAAATATAGGGCGGATTACTACAAGTATTACACCAACGGCGGGTTGTGGACGAATCCGATCAATTATGACATGACGCTAAACAGCGCGCGTGTTGGGCGAGAGCGGTGTGTAGACGTGATTGAGCATTACATTCGGCTCAAGTTCGGGTTATAAGGTTGGGTACGGCGCGGCGCATCCGCGCCTTCGGGGGGGGGGGGGGCGGGGCCCCCCCCCACGCC
>JAISBH010000059.1 GCA_031266295.1 Oscillospiraceae bacterium
GTCTGGTGGTTCTTCGTTCCAACCCGGGGGGTGGTCGGGTGGGGGACGTGAGTCCCCTTCCCGAAGGCGCGGATGCGCCGCGTCCCGGACCCTGCGAAGGGCTATCCGCCCTTTCGAATCCTGACCAGGCTTCGCCTGGACCATCGTTTGCGCACAAGCCATCGGTTTCGGCCAACGGGTTGTGCCTGGATAGTCTATCTCGTAACGCAACCCGTCCCTCCAGCCCTCATCGCCCCCGTAGGGGGAGATGCCGCCGCAGCGGCAGAGGGGGTTCCCCACGGTTGTGCTCCGATAGTCTGTCTCGTAACGTAACCGACAACCCTCATCGCCCCCCTGGGGGGAGATGTCGCCGCAGCGACAGAGGGGGTTCCCTACGGTTGTGCTCCGATAGTCTGTTCCGTAACGCAACCCGTCCCCCTCCCTCATCTCCCCTAGGGGGGATGAGGGAGGGGGTTAACCCCGGAGGATGTCGCAGCTTGTTATACATCATTGAATATCCCGCCGTCCAGAGCGCTGCGCGCGGCGAGAATATACTTTGCCGTATCCAGCGGGTTCACGCCGCGCCTGGGACAAACTAGGCTTGGGTCGGGCGCGCGGTCGCGGTAACTGTGCAATCTTTGAGTCATGGCGCCCTTGCCGCGCGTGATCGCGGCCAAACGGGTATGAAAATCCAGCGACGACGCCATGGGAACCAGCGCGGTCAGACGAACCAGATCGCCGATCAGCCGATCAGCCACGGTCTCACCTCGCATCGCTATGATTTCACTGCGAAGGCGCGCCGCACAATCTGACGGCGCGGTTATATCCATCGACAGGATAGGTTCCAGCAGTACGGGCTTCCCGCGCCTCAGGCCATCCATCAGCGCAACGGGCGTCGCTACTATGAAGTCCAGCGGATGGGTGTGGATCAGATGATGCTCGCCGCCAGTCAGCGTGATCTTAACGTCGTCAACAGGCCAGCCTAGCATACCTTGCTGCAGCGCAGCGGGCAGCGCTTGTTCTATCTGATGCTGATACCGCGCGGCTATCTCCCGCACGGGCACCACTGAATCATACAGTATCCCAGCCCCTCGCGGCAGCGGCGCAATGTCGAACCGTATGACGGCCCAACATGGTTTAGGCATCGTATACGCGTAGAACCCTACTGCCGGTTCCGCTATCGTCTCATGATGGACGATATGCGGTTTATCAAACCGCGCCGATACGCCGAATCGCGTGCGTAACCATTCCTCCAACACCTCTAGCTGAACCGCGCCCATCACTCTTACATGCGGGTCGCCGCCCAGCGTCTCGGCGCGCAGCAACGGATCCTCGCTGGCCAGCGTATCCAGCGCGAGACGCAGGGTTTCACGTTTTGACGGATCGTCCGGCGTTACCTTCACCAGCAACAATGGTTGTGCAAACGCGCCGTTCCGCTCGTCCGATATATCCGGCGAGGCGCGGCGAGGCAACCGTGAAGCGTCGCCGATCGTCATACCGGCGCGCGCTTCCTTCAGTCCCATTACCGACGCGACGTCCCCGGCGGTCAGCACGCCCAGATCCTCGCCGCGTCCTGACAATTCAATCGTGCGAATCTGCGCTATCTTGTAATCGGCGGTCTTGATCGGAGCGCCTCGATACGCGGGAGGGATCGTCAGCGTGACGCCGTCGCGGTTGCGCTGCGTGCCTTCAAACAAGCGCACATGGGCCGCGCGGCCTTGGGCTTGATTGTTGTCGATAGCGAATATGATCCCTGCGGGAGGGGAGTCGGGGTCTCCGGCGGGTTCGGGCAGGCAGTCCACTATCGCGTCCAGCAGCGCGGGCACGCCGTCATTCTTCAACGCGCTGCCCATGAACGCGGGGTGCGCGCGCCCGGCCAGCGTATACTCCCTTAATAATTCATAAAGGCGGTTCGACTGGATCATCCTGCCGTTGACAAACGCGTCCAGCATATCCTCGTCGAAATCGGCCAGGCACTCCAGCACGCTCTGCGGGTCGGACGCGTCGACGACGACGCTGCCAAGCGCGGCGCGAGCGCCCGCTATAGCGGCGGAACCGTCGGCATTCGCTGCGTCGCACTTGTTGATGAATATGACGAAGGGGAGTCCATACTCCTCGAGCGCGTGGTACAATCGTTCGGTTTGAGGGCGCACCCCTTCTGCCGCGCTGACGATCAGCACGGCTCCATCCAGCGCCCAGAACGCGCGCTCGACCTCCGCCGCGAAGTCGGTATGCCCTGGCGCGTCAATAACATGTATGACGCAGCCGCGCCACTCCATCGACGCCATAGCCGCGCGCACAGTGATGCCGCGTCTGCGCTCCACGTCCAGTGAGTCGGTGTGTGCCGTGCCCAGATCGACTGCGCCCGCCTCGCGGATAGCGCCGGTCAGCTGCAGCATACGTTCGGTCAGCGTGGTCTTACCCGCGTCAACGTGGGCAAATATGCCTATGTTGCGTCGGGGTTTAACCGTTGGGCTGGGTTCGGTCATCGCGAGTGATTATGCGCCTGCGCGCACATTATCAGGAACGCGCCAACGCCGTGCAAATCGTTTTCCGAAGTGGGCCGGGCGCAATAGTGCGCGTAATCGCCTACGCCGGTGCCGATGCATACGCCGCCGACGATCAGATCATCGCCGCGCCAGCTCAGCGAGTTAATTACGCCATCGTACCCATTTAGCGCGTAAGGGAGGAAGTCGGGCGAAAGGATGCCGTTTTCGATCGCCATGAACAACGCTCCGGTGTACAGGCAGCTGCAGGATATCTCCGGCCAATTGCCGGGTTCGCCCGCTTTATCTACTACCTGATACCATAGTCCGGATTCCGTTTGGTAACGGCACAGTGCGGTTAATAGATTGCGGACGATGCCGCAGATTGTGTCGTATTGCGGATGAGATGTGTCCATGAAGCTTGCGATCTGCTGAACTGCGACGACTACCCAGCCCATCGCCCTGCCCCAGAATTCAGGCGACATGCCAGTAATGGGATCGGCCCATGGCGCGGACTTGGAGTAGTCGTAGGCGTGACACCATAGGCCCGTTCGACCCTCGCGGGTTACGCGTTCCATCAGGATGGTTTGGAAGATTGCGTTGTCGAGGAGGCCGGGTTGGTTATAGCGTTTGGAGTATCCCGCCGCGATTGGACCGCCCATGTACAGGCCGTCCAGCCACATCTGATTGGGGTATATGTCTTTATGCCAGAAGCCACCGTCCGGGTTTTTGGGGTACGATCGGATAGTACCGATCAGTTCGTCCAGCGCCTTTTGGTAACGG
>JAISBH010000065.1 GCA_031266295.1 Oscillospiraceae bacterium
CCTCCTGGCGCCGCATAGTATCCCAGTAGTTCTGGTTAACCTTGGCCAGGAAGCGGCATTCCTTCTTGAGGCAATCATGAGACTTGAGCAGATTCTTGGTGATATAGCCCTTATGAGAGATATTATTGCAATAACCCACTACCGACGTCGATAGGCAAGGCTTACCCGCGAATGAGTACATCCACTTCACCAATGATTCAGCGTCGCCGCGTCGCGCGCTGCCGTCGGCGCTCCACGTCAAATCGGGCCTACACTCTCTAAGATAATCGGCCATAATCGCCTCCATGATATGACACTCCGACACGCCGCCTTCAACCGCACCGCGCATGAAGGTTAAGTTCTACACAACGACGACGAAACCCTCCATTATATTGGAAAAAAACCTGGCACACGCGGCCCGAGTGTGTTACAATGCAGATGCTGAAACGGACAAGCGGCATGATTCTTCATGCCTGACAATAAGGAGGAGCAACCAAATGATCCAAGTCGCGATGATCAGCAAATGGCACGTGCACGCGGAAGGATACGCAAAACACCTGAAGAGCCTGCCAGGCGTCAACATCAAGTATGTGTGGGACGAGGATCCCGCGCGCGGACTGCCTTGGGCGCAGGAGCTGGGCGCGATATTCGAGCCGACCTTGCACCAGCTGCTTGAGAAAGAGGATCTGGACGCCATAATCGTATGCTCGCCGACGAATATGCATCCTGATATAATGACCCGCGCCGCACAGTCAGGCAAGCATATATTCACGGAAAAGGTGCTCGCGTTCACGCTCAAGGATTGCGACCGCGTGATAGACGCCGTGAAAAAGAGCGGGATGATATTCACTATCTCGTATCCGCATCGGTGTATGCCCACGCATCTCGCGCTGAAGAAGGCGGTCGACGAAGGCGTGCTAGGCAAGCTGACGCTGATGCGCGTTCGCAACGCTCACAACGGCGCGCTGGCTGAATGGCTGCCGGGCTATTGGTATGATCCCGAGACGACGGGCGGCGGCGCGATGATGGACTTGGGCGCGCACCCCATGTACCTGCTGCGCTGGTACCTGGGCAAGCCCACGCGCATACAGAGCATGTTCAACACGCTGACCAAGCGCAGTGTGGACGATAACGCGGTTTCGACGATTGAGTTTGAAAATGGCGCGATCGGCGTGTCGGAGACGAGCCTGGTATCGCCGATGTCGCCATACTTGGTAGAGGCGTACGGTACGGAAGGCGTAGGGATCATACAGGATCAAACGCTGAAGATCCGCTCGAAGAAGTATGACGACGAAGGGAAAGAATTCCATGAACAATCGCTGCCGGAAGCGCTGCCATCACCGTTAGATCAGTTTATCGCGTCGGTGAAGGATGGAAAACCGGTTCTGTTTGGATTGGAAGAGGCGCGCCAGTTGACGGAACTGATGCAGTACGCGTATCAGGCGCACAGAGAAGGACGTCAGGCGACGTTTGCGTAATAAGACAGTTGGAAATTAAGGGACGGTCCTGGCGGCCGCCCCTTGTTTGTAATTAGGTACGGCGGTTGATGCAATTATGGATAACGATTAACGGGCGAATCGTTAATTATACTGCTTGACGCATGAAATTTGCAGGTTTTACGCGTCAAGCGGTATAGCGGAAGGCAGGTGGTTTCATGACGCGGGAGATGCCTCATAAGACAGCAATGTTTATATTGTGCGCGCTAATGCTGTGGGTTCGCCCACTCCGCGCGGGCGTTCAAGCATCAACAGTGTTGAATTATAACGAATTCATTGACACGGGCGACAGCTGGTGGAACGATCGGGAGTTTTTCAACCTGGATGATCCGGAGCGTGTATGGCAATACCTGACGCGCGAAGTGACCGTGCTGGATTCCGGCGCGCAAACGCCAGTATATCTGCTGGATAAGCCGGGCGGCGAACGCGTCAAGAAGGGTCAGTATGAAGGATTCCTGTACGGGTCGTCGGTATCGGTGCACGTGCTGGAGATCTCAGGCGATTGGGTGTATATAGAGGGCTACGACATGACCGACGACCTGATACAGGGTTGGGTGCGCGCGTCGCTGCTGAAGAAAGTGACGCCCTCCGCGCTGTACGGCATAGTTGTGGATAAGCAGAGCCAGCGTCTGTATCTGTATTCAAATGGACAATTGGTCACAACGCTGAAGGTGTCAACCGGATTGCCTACCAAAGCCAAACCCCATCAAGAAACGGCGGCGGGCGAATACCTGATAGTCAGCTGGACAGGCGGGTTCTGGGCCGATAACCTATGGTGTGAATTGGCGTTGCGGTTCAACGGCGGCGATCTGCTGCACCTGGTTCCATCGCTTGTGGCGGTTGACGGTACGAAGGATTACTCCACGACGGAACCATATCTGGGCCAGCGCGCCAGCCACGGATGCATACGCACCCAAAGGGTCAAGACATCCGAGGGCATAAACATGCAATGGCTCTGGGATAATCTGAAGATGAACACCAAACTGATCGTCTGGGACGACGATGGGCGGCCCATGCATTATCCCGATCCCGATACTGTGTTGTACTACAATCCCGACGGCGGGCGCTACTACCACGCTGACGAGCGTTGCCCCAGCGTGCGCGACACGTTCCTGCCGCTGAAAGGCATTATGCGCTATGAACAGCTACGTGACTCCACGTTCAGCCGCCTGGTCGCGTGCGCGACGTGCAACCCGCCGCTACCTCCACAGCGCGTCGACGCCCTGAACGAGGCGCAAGGCTACACGCGCGAGCAGGTCGAGATGATGCAGGGACTGAGAGGAAATTCGGCGATTGACGCCGATAGCGGCGTAACAGCGTCTGCCTATACGACGCCGAGCGAACCGATGATTGTGTCCGACGAGATAAGCGGCGAGATCGTGTTTGAATAATATGAAAGCAAGATAAGATAACTGTCAACGATTGTGGGGAGCAGGATGAGCGAGATATTTTACGCGTACATAGGCACGTACTCGAGTCACGGCAGCGAGGGCATCTACCGCGTCGAGATCAACGGTGAGGGAACAGCGAGGATTACAGGCAGCTATCCGGCGCGAGACGCGTCGTATCTGGCCAGTAACGGAAAAAAACTGGCAGCGGTATTTGAATCCAGGGAGAACAGTGCGGTCGCGCTGTATGATATTAAGCCTGACGGCGCGCTGACGCCGGTCGATGAGAAGCCGTCGGGCGGATTGGCGCCGTGTTACGCCGCGTTCGACGACGCCAATGTGTATACAGCGAACTACTTCACGGGTCAGGCGGGCGTTTACCCGTTGGTGAACGGCGGGTTGGGCGGCGGGCAGTGGATAGCGCATTGGGGTTCGGGCGTGAACAAGTCGCGGCAGGAATGCTCGCACGCGCATTGCGCGGTACCTATCGGCCCGGTTGTCGGCGGCGAGTCGTACCTGGCCGTGTGCGACCTGGGTACCGATCATGTGTGGTTCTACCCGAGAGAGAACGGGCGCGTTGCGCTGCCCGGGTATAGGGTTGAGACGCCGCCGGGCACAGGCCCGCGCCACATGACGGCCATCGACGATTCAACATGGGCCGTTATCGGCGAGATGTCATGCGAGACGCTGATATACAGCGGTTACGCGGACAAAGCGAAGCTGGTTCAGCGGCTGCCGTTCGCGCGGACGATGGGCGATCCCTCAAACATGGCCGCCGCGCTCCGGCTGTCGCCGGACGGAACCACGCTGCTCGGTTCGATACGCGGCGAAAATACACTAGCCGTTTCACGCAAGGTTAACGGTAGGTTTGAAGCGCCCGTTATTGTTGACGCGCGCGGGAACTGGCCGCGCGACGCCGCCTTCACGCCTGACGGCCGTTATGTGCTCGCCGCGCTGGAACGTTCCCACGAGATAACGATATTCCGCGTGACGGATACGGGACTCGAATATGTATCCAAGATGGATATACCCGCGCCGACATGCGTTTGCTTCCCGCAGTAAGAGGGGTGGAACGTGGAACAGATTATCAGTATTGACGAATCACCGCTGGGTATATCAAACGAAACCGCCTACCGCTCCATTGAGTCGGCGCTGACGCCTTACGCCGGTAAGATCAGGCGCGCGCTGGTATTGCCGCCGGACGCGACGCGCGCGTTCAGCGGCATAGGTAGGATCGTGGCGCGCGTAATAGAGACGCTAAGCGAGTTTTGCGACGTAGACGTGATGCCGACGCTCGGCACTCACGCCGCGATGACGGCGGACGAGGTCCGCGCGATGTTCGGCGGCGCGGTCGATCCCGGTCAATTGATCTATCACAACTGGCGTGAGGACACAGCGAAGCTGGGCGAGATACCCGGCGCGGTCGTAAACGAAGCGACGGAGGGACTATTCTCCGACCCGATAGACGTTGAGATAAACCGGCGGCTGCTCAACCCCGCATACGGACTGATCGTGTCGCCGGGACAGGTAGTGCCACACGAGGTGGCGGGCATGGCCAACTACAGCAAGAATATATTCGTGGGCTGCGGCGGCCCGAGGATGATACAGCGCACACACCTGATCAGCGCGGCGGCGGGTTTGCGTAGAGTGCTGGGCAAGGCCGACACGCCCGTGCGCAGGCTGTTCCACTACGCGCAGGAGCGTTTCCTATCGGACATGCCGCTTCTGTACATGCTGACAGTCAACACGGAACATGAAGGCTCGCCGCGCCTCAACGGGCTGTACATCGGGACGGGACGGGGTTTGTTCGAGCAAGCGGCTGAACAGAGCGCGCGGCTGAACATCCATCACCTGCCTAAGGCATACAATCATGTAGTGGCATTTATGGAGCCTGACTCGTACAAAACCACGTGGGTGGGCAACAAAGCGATATACCGCACCTGTATGATGATCGCCCCAGGCGGCGAGCTGACCGTGCTGGCTCCCGGCATATGCGGTTTCGGAGAGAGCGAACCGGTCGACAAGCTGATACGCAAGTATGGTTACCGCGGAACGAGAGAGACGTTGGAGGCGATGCGAACCTCGGCCGACTTGGCTGACGATGAAGGCGCGGCGGCGCATATGATGAACGGTTCGACCGACGGGCTATTTACAGTGACATATGCCGTGGAGCGCATCTCAAGGGAGGATATCGAGTCGGTCGGGTTTAAGTCTAGTTCGTATACCGACGCTTGCGCGTGTCTTGGCATTGATCCGCGCTCAAAACCACTGGAAGATGGGGAGTATACGGACTCGGAGGGCAATCTATTCTACTATATTGGGCATCCAGGCGCGGGATTGTGGATGGCTGATTGACGGCTACATAAGCGATTGGTCTGAATATAAGGAGGCAGCATGAGCAAGGCTATTCCGAAGAGGACTCTCGGGAAGACAGGGTTGGAGATCAGCGCGGTGACGTTCGGCGGGATTATCAACACGGACGAAACGCCGGAGGACGCGAAGCGGTTTGTGGAATCCGCGATCGACAGGGGCGTTAACTATTTCGACGTTGCGCCGACATACGGCAATGCGCAGGAGCGGCTTGGTCCGGCGCTGGAACCGTTCCGCAAGCACGTTTTCCTAGCGTGCAAGACGATGGAGCGCACAAAGGATGGCGCGAAGAAGCTGATGCTGGAATCGCTCAAGCTGCTGCGCACGGACCATTTTGACGTATATCAGATGCACGCGATGTCCACGCAGGATGATTACGACGCCGCGTTCGGCCCGGATGGCGCGATCGAAACGCTGGTGTGGGCCAAGCGCGAGGGATTAATTCGCAACATCGGGTTCTCGACTCATAACGAGGATCTGGCGATGATGTGCCTGGACGCGTTCCCGTTCGACACGGTGCTGTTCCCGTTCCAGTTCTCGCTAGGATATACTATCGGATGGGGCGAACGCGTCGCCGAACGCTCGAAGGCGGACGGCTATGGTTTGCTGGCTATGAAGACGCTGATTCACCGCGCGTGGCTGAACGGCGAGACCCGTGGGCCGTATCCGAAATCGTGGTGCAAGCCATTCTTCCTGGGCGACGCACAGCAGGAGGCGCTGGCCGTCGCGGCGATGAAGCGCGCGATAAACATGGGCGCAGCGACATTGATCCCCCCGGGGAACTTTGCGCACTTTGAGTTCATGCTGAGGAACATCGACGCGGTTATCAGCGAACCGTTCGCCGAAGTCGACGCGATTATGCTGAAGACAGAGTCCGAAAAAGTAAAGGAATGGCCGATATTCACGCCCGAAAAGGTTGGAATACACGCCGCTTGACTATAACGCTCTGACGCCTTTTATACAGGCATCAGAGCGTTAACCAGTCCCATCACCGCGCCCAGCAAAGCGCCCAGCCAAACGATCGCGCGCAGCTCACGCTTCATTATACCGAGTATCATGCGCTCCACTTCGCGCACGTCGAGACTGTCGATATGCGCGCGGAGTATCGCGCCGATATCGATCGCTTCCAGCGCGCGGTCGAGCCGTTCTCGAACCAAGCGCTCATAGGCGGCCATGGCCGCTTCTTTGACGCGCGGGACATACGGTTCGGCTCGGCTATACCAGCGGGCGACTGTCGTATCAAGGGATTCGTTAATCACGCCTTTGACGAGGGTCTCGATCCACTGCGCGCCGTGTTCGTCGACCATGTCGCGGATGGCCTTGGCCAGGCGATCCGACATCGACTTGTTGAACCGATCGTCCCAGAATAATCGCAGCGGCGCGAACGGCGTCGTAGTGATGCGTGAGCGC
Organism: Oscillospiraceae bacterium; assembly: GCA_031266295.1. GTDB lineage: Bacteria > Bacillota > Clostridia > Christensenellales > Aristaeellaceae > BNUH01. The sequence goes on from JAISBH010000065.1 coordinate 6,644, forward strand.
AGATCAGCCATGACCTGCTCGGCCAGCGTCGTCTCAAAGCCGCTTGCGGTCAGCCGCTCGCTCATCGTCCCGGAGAGCGTCTTGATTATACCGTCGATCTGCGCCTCGAGTTTTTCAGGTTCTACGGTCGAGGGGATAAGCTCACGCGCGGCGCGTTCATCGCGCGCCGCGTTCTCACACAGATCGTCGATGACGCGGCTGATCCTCTCGCGCATCGCGTCGGACAGAAGCGCGCGCTGAAGCACCTCGCCGCTCAGCAGCTCGGAACCGACCAGCCCGCCCACGGCCTGAGAGAGCCGGTATCGGCTCTTCGGTATCAAGCCCGGCGTGAACGGCAACCGCCGCCCAAACAGGTACTTCGGATCACGCGGGCGAAAGAGCATCCGCACGGCTATGTCATTGGTGATGTATCCGATCACCGCGCCAACGCCGGGACCGGTCAGCCATTGCCAATTCATACTGACAGTATACCCGCTGCTTAAGCGGTGACTTCGCGGCCCAGCGCGGCGGATTCGTACAGCATATCCATCAGGCGCGACGTCTTGATGGCTTGATCGATGTTGGCCTTGGTCTTGACCCCATCCTTTGATTTGAGTATGAAGTCGCGGATCTCCTCGTCGTACATGTTCTCCTTCGTGAACTGATACTTGGTCTCTGTCAGCATACCGTCACGAGTGCCGTACAGCGTGAAGTCGCCGCCGTACTTCAGCCGCGCGCCGCCCTTGTCGCCGAGGAAGTCGATGTACGTGTCGCTCTCGCCGATATTCTGCGCCCACGCGCCGTTCAGGCTGATGGTCGGGCCGTCCGTGCGCACCAGTCCAGTCACGAACTCCTCCACGTCATTGACGCCCGAATAGTCAGGCGGCCCAGCCCACATGCCTGTGAATACATAGTCCTTCATGTTCGCGCCCAGCTTGGCGTATGTCGCCGCCGATGCCGCCTTGACAATCGGATCCTGCGCGCAGTAGAGAATCAGGTCTAGATAATGCACGCCCCAGTCGATCAGCACGCCGCCTCCGGCCATTGATTTCGTTGTGAACGGTCCGCCCATGCCCGGTATCGATCTGTACGCGCGGAAGTTGCACACGATGTGATATATGCCGCCCAACTCGCCGGACGCGATCAGTCGCTCCAGCTTGCACACAGCAGTGTTGAAGCGGTTACATACGCCTATGTTGAGAATACTGCCGGATTCGTCCGCAGCGCGCTGCATGTCTGCGGCGATTTTCGCGTTGACGGCGGCGGGTTTCTCGCACAGGACGTGCTTCCCGGCCTTCAGCAGGTCAATCGTGATCGGCGCGTGCGAATAGTTGGGCGTGCAGACGGATACGCATTTCAGCTCCGGATCGCTCAGAATATCTCGGTAGTCGGTCAGCGCCTCGCCCTTGCCATAGTCGTCGCGCAGTTTTTGCGCGCGATCGGGCAGGATATCGACGAAATACTTGATCTCGGCGATATCGGACGCGGCCTTATAACCGGGCATGTGCGCGCTCGTGCCGATGGTACCGCAGCCAATAATGGCTGTTTTGGTCAGAGACATATGGATTCCTCCTAATTATTGACTATGATACCCATATCAGCCGTTCGCCGCATCCTCGGCCCGTTTTCTATTCTTCTTCCCGCGACCAAAAAACAACCGGAACGCGGGCAACATGAACGGTAAATCTACCCGGCGCGCAACACGTCTCAACTCGTCGGGTATCGCGATAGACTGCGGACACTTCTTGACGCACACACCGCAGCCGACGCAACGCCGCGCGCCGGAGTAATGATCGGGATCGGACGCGCCGACGGCCGTGAGATAATTCTTAAAACCATCGAAGTAAGACACCCCGTATGTCATGTTATACGCGGCGAAACAGCCGGGGATATTCACGCCCTTGGGGCACGGCAAACAGTACGCGCAACCGGTGCAGCGCACGCGGTTCGCGTCCGTGATAGAGGCGCGCGCCTTATCGAACACCGCCATATCGTCGGCGGTGAGATGTCCCGGTTCGGCGTTCTGTGTCGCGCCGATGTTGTCGCGGAGCTGATCCATCGCGTTCATACCGGACAGTATGACCGTGACCTCGGGCTGGTTCAGCAGCCAGCGCATACCCCACTGCGCGGGCGACCAATCCGAATGCGGGGATCCGGCTAATACGGCGGCGGTCTTCTTGGGAGGGTTGGCCAGCTTTCCGCCCAACAGCGGCTCCATTATGATTACAGCCAGACCCTTGGCCGCTATCGCGCGCAGCCCGTCAACCCCGGCTTGATCAAGCGGATTAAGATAATTATACTGTATCTGGACGAATTCCCACGGGTACATGTCCAGCAGCCGCATGAAGTTCGTCTTCGAGCCATGGAATGAGAAGCCGATCCGCCGTATCTGTCCTGACGCTTTCTTCCCGGCTATCCACCGCTCAATGCCCAACCCTGTCAGGCGATCCCATGTGCCCGGCGCGCCCAGATTGTGTATCAGGTAATAATCGATGTGATCCGTACGCAGGCGGCGCAGCGATTCGTTGAATATCCGGTCGAAGTCCTCGTATGAATTACAGCCGAACGCGGGCAGTTTGGTCGCGATGTTGACGCGGTCGCGCAGGCGATGCGCCTCAAGGATGCCGCCCAGCGTCTCTTCGCTGCCGCCGTATATATACGCCGTGTCAAAGTAGTTCACGCCTCGTTCGACCGCTTCCAGTATCAACTGCGCCGTCTTAGCTGAATCATGTCCGCCGCCCAACGCACGCGGGAAGCGCATACAGCCGAATCCCAGCGCGGATAACGGTTGCCCCGTTTGGGGGTCAAGGCGGGTTTGAACCCGCGCGGCCTCCAGTTTTTCTTGTACTGCCATTGTTCCTCCCAGTGCGGCTATTCAGGCCACATCTCATACGCGCGTGCAGTATCAATGATACGCACGCGCGCGTTGGTGGTTTCTCGAACCCGACGCAGAACCAGCTCTTCGTCGCAGGTTCGGGTCTTCAGCGTTGCGGTTATCTCATCGGTGTACGCGACGTCCATCCATGCGCAGGGCTGCGAGGAAACCGCGTACCTTAATGTATCCCATAACGAGTATGGTACAACCATCTTTATGAACGCAGTTGGTTCCATTATCGCGGAGCCGCAAGCGTCAAGCGCTGCGACGCACGCTTTACCATACGCGCGGGTAAGACCGCCCGCGCCCAACAAAGTCCCGCCGAAATAGCGCACCACGGCCACGCAGCAATCGACAATCCCGCGCGCCGTGATGGCGGCCAGTATCGGCGAACCCGCCGTGCCCGACGGTTCGCCAGCGTCCGACATGCGCTGCACAGCGGGTTGATTGCGCGAATCGCGTTCGACACGAAACGCGTGGCAGACATGGCTGGCCTCCCGATGTTCGCGGCGGACACGATCAAGGAACGCCCGCGCTTCATCCTCTGTAGTGACATGCGCACCCCAACCGATGAAGCGGGACTTCTTCTCGACAATCTCCGCCTGAGCCTCCCGCGCCAGCGTGCGGTAGGGTTCTAGCGGCGGGTCGGGCCGGTTGCCGCGCTCAGCCATGCTGTGCTGCCGTCACCGCTGAACGGTCAGGCGGTGGAATGATTTCTTGCCCTTGCGCAGCAGCACGCCGTCGGACGGTATCGCCGCCGGATCGATCGTTTGGTCTACGGATTCCGCTTTAGCCTCGCCTATGTAGACCGAACCGGACTGCACCAGTCGGCGCGCTTCGCTGTTGGACGCGGCCAGCCCGCACAGCGTGAGGATGGTCGTGACGCGCGCATCTTTCTCGAATTGGGACAGCGGCAGTGCCGTCGTCGGGATGGCGGCTGAATCTGCGCCGCCTGCGAACAGAGCGGCGGCGGCCTGCTGCGCCTTCTCCGCCTCATCCTTGCCGTGGATCAGCGCGGTCGTTTCGTAGGCGAGGATACGCTTGGCGTCGTTGATGTTCGCGCCGGGCGCGAAGAGCGCCGCTATCTCAGGCATCGGCAGGAACGTCAGCAGGTTCAGGCACTGACGAATCTCGCTGTCGGGCTGATTGCGCCAGTATTGATAGAATTCGTATGGACTCATCCGGTCGGGATCAAGCCACACCGCGCCCTTGGCGGTCTTGCCCATCTTCTCGCCCTCGGCGTTGAGCAGCAGTTTGATCGTGAACGCGAACGCGTCCTGATGCTCCTTGCGGCGGATCAGGTCGGCCCCTGCCAGTATGTTGCTCCATTGGTCGTCGCCGCCTACCTGCAAACGGCAGTTGTAACGGCGGAACAACTCCAGGTAATCATAGCTCTGCATGAGCATGTAGTTAAACTCCAGGAAGGTAAGCCCCTTCTCCATCCGCTGCTTGTAGCACTCGGCGGTCAACATGCGGTTGACGGAGAAGTGCGCGCCCACCTCGCGCAGGAAGCTGACATAGTTCAGTTTCAGCAGCCAGTCCGCATTGTTGACCATTATCGCGTTTCCGGCCGAGAAATCAATGAAGCGGCTCATCTGCCTCTGAACGCCGGCCACGTTGCGCTCGATATCCTCGATCGAGAGCGTGGGGCGCAGTTCGGTCTTGCCGGTCGGATCGGCCACCATCGCGGTGCCGCCGCCCATCAGCACGATGGGCTTATGCCCCGCGTCCTGCATTCGCTTGATCACCAGAACGGGGATATAGTGTCCGAAATGCAGGCTGTCGGCCGTCGGATCGAACCCCACGTAGAATGACGTCGGCTCGCGTTCCAGCTGCTTGTAGAGATCGTCCTCGTAAACGGTCTGCGCGAGGTATCCGCGTTCCTTGAGCGTATCCAGAATGTGCATATAGTTACTCCTTCTCAATGGGCGATGTCTTATACGGGATCATGAAGATCGATCCCGCATACGCCCGGCTATCGTATCTATGAGCCAAGAGCGTCACCCCCCTTCAAGACTATATATTCGCTAAATAACCTGCGCCAACGCGTCCAGACCTCGATCGATCGTATCCGGATCGCTGTTGGAGAAGTTCAGTCTCAACGTTTCGTCATGCCCGCCGTCGCAGTAGAAGTGCGTACCCGGCACGAACGCCACCTTCCGCTGTATCGCGCGATCCAGCACGGCTCGCGCGTCGACGCCCTTGGGCAGCTTACCCCACACGAACAGCCCACCTTCCGGCGTGGTATGCTCCAACCCCATCCGATCCAGGCCGTCGAGCATCCGACGCAAGCGTTCGCCGTACAGCGCGCGCAGTTCGGCCAGATGGCCCGGCAGGAATCCCTGGCTCAGATACCGCGCGACTATCGCTTGAGACAGCTGATCGGTATGCAGATCGGTGGACTGCTTGCCAATGACCAGCTTGCGCATCAGGTCGGGCGGAGCGGCGACTACGCCCACGCGCAATCCGGGTGAAATCAGCTTCGAGAAGCTGGCCATATACAGCACGCGGCCGGACTGGTCAAACGAGTGGATCGTCGGAAGCGTCTCGCCCGAGTAGCGCAGATCGCGGTATGGATCGTCTTCCAGTATATATATGTCGTAGCGCGCGGCCAGTGCGGCGATGGCTTTGCGCCGCTCAACACAGAGGGTAACGCCCGTCGGATTCTGGAATGTCGGGATCAGATAGACCAGTTTCGGGTGCGCGCTCTTGATAGCGTCTTCGAGCGCGTCGGGGATCACGCCGTCGCCGTCCGTCTGAATCGGGGAGAGATGAGCCTGGTACAGCCGCATCGTCTGGAACGCGCCGAGGAACGACGGGTTTTCGACAAGGATTGTGTCGCCGGGATCGATCAGAGCCTTGCACAGCAGGTCGATCGTCTGCGTGGTGCCGGAGACGGGCAGCAGCGTTTCAGGCGAGGCGTTGACGCCGCGTTCCGCAAGGAACGCGCTGGCCGCTTCTTTCAAAGCGGGCCAACCTTCCGAACCGCCATACTGCAGTATGCGCTTACCGTCCTCGGCCAGAGCTTCACGCGCCAGATCGGATATGCGCCCATTCTCAAGCGCCTCGGCGGCGGGGTTCCCGCCGGCGAACGATATGACGCCCGGCTGAGCGATTATCTTGAATATCTCGCGGATGGCGCTGCCGGTTATTCCATTATAACGAGCCGCGAACGATGGCATGGTCGCCGCCTCCTATATCGATTCGTACAGAACGCCGGTATCCTTGAGAACGTTTGTTTTCCAGCGGCCTGTCAGCAAGAATATCCCTATTACCAGCAGCGTGCCCGCGCTGGCCACCGGCGCGCCCAGTCCCACGCCCTTCATGCCCATGTCGAAATACACGGCGAACAGGTAACACGCGGGGATGCGCAGCAGCACCGACGACAACAGGTTGTTTATCATCGCGAACACGGTGTGCCCGCCTCCGACAAACAGGCTGCCTGCGTTGAATATGATCGGGATCAGCAGGAAGTCGTACGAGAACACGTTCAGGTACATCACGCCCGCCTCGACCACCTCCGGCTCGCGGCTGAACAGTATGATTGCCCATTCCGGCCTGATCCTCATTACGAAGAAGAACAGGTAAGTGATGACCATCGAAAATACTGTGCCCAGAACCGTCGCGTGAACCGCGCGATCGAGGCGGTTCGCCCCCATATTCTGCGCGACCATGGTCGATACCGACATCGCGACCGCCTGGGTCGGCATGAACGCGAAGCTGCTGAACTTACCCACCGCGCCCACCGCCGCCGATCCCACCACGCCGCCCACGATATTCACAATGGCCGTGACGAACAGGAACGACAGGCTGGTGACCGTGTTGGCTATGCTGGTCGGCAGGCCGATCTTAAATATCAGGCGCAGCTGCTTACGGTCGATGCGGAATGATTTCAGTTTGAAATCAAACTGGAAGTTATTCTTCTTCATGAACGCGATGCACAGGATGACGCTCATCGCCTGGGATATGACCGTAGCCAGCGCCGCGCCGAACGCGCTCCACTTGAACACCGCGACGAACAGTAAGTCGAGAAATATATTCGTGACGCACGCCGCCGCGACGAACCACAGCGGATGCTTTGAATCGCCCATGCCGCGCAGTATCGCGGCCAGCGCGTTGTAGCCGAATATGAAAATAATGCCCGTCACCGTCACGGTCAAGTAACTGCGGCTCTCGGCGAAAGACTCCGCAGGCGTACGGATCAGGTTTAGTATCGGGTCGATCGCGAACAGCACGCCGATCGTGATGATGAAACCCAGCATAAGCAGCACAGTAATGATCGTGCTGGTGACGTCCGCGAGCGCCTTGTTGTTCTTCGCGCCAATGTGCTGCCCTATCAGCACCGTCGCGCCAACGCACAGACCTACGACCACTATCGTCAGTATAAACGTTACCTGACCGCCTATGTTGACGCCGCTCATCGCCGCCGAGCCACTGAAGTTGCCCACAATGAGCATATCCGCTACGTTGTAAAGCGACTGTATGATGTTGGATGCCAAAAACGGCAGAGCGAACAAGATCATCTTGCGCAGCACGCTGCCCTCCGACAGATTGTTGCCCAGTCCGGTCTTCACGAAGTGGTTTTCAGGCTCGGCGGGCATGTCGGATTCAATGTCCCGCACCAATTCCAGCGGCTGCGTCGGTTCGAACGGTTGCTCTGGCTCGAACTGCCGCGCCGCCGCAGTGTTTGTCTTGTCGTTCAATCAATACTGCTCCTATTCTTCATGTCGTTTCGTCCGCGTCTTTACGGCTGTCCTTGGGCACAATCGACACCGTCGCGGTCACGACACGCCGATCCTCAATTTTGTCCACATGTATACGCAGACCGTTCGTCTCGATCTCCGGTTCGGTGCCATCCTGGGGGATCACGTTCAGCTGGCTAAACACCAACCCGCCTAACGTAGAATACTCCTCCTCCTCGGGCAAGTCAATACCCAGCGTTTCACCCAGCGTTTCCAGATCGACGCTGCCCGCCACGCGCCAGTGGTTCTCATCCAGCTGGACGACGTCCTGCACAGCCTGCGGGTCAAACTCGTCATATATATTGCCGACAATCTCCTCAAGCAGATCTTCCATCGTGACCAGACCGCTCGTGCCGCCATACTCATCGACGACTATCGCCAGGTGGTTCTTTTTCTTTTGCATGTCGCGGAACAGTACGTCCGTCTTAACCGTCTCCGGCACGAACATAGCCTCGCGCAGCAGCTCTCGCAGTGACAGAGGCGGGTTCTGCCGCTCGTTGAGCAGGTAAGTGCGCGTGGACAGCACGCCTATGATGTCGTCCAAGTCCTCGTCATACACCGGGAAGCGCGACAGGCCGGACTCTTGGATTGTATTAATGACCGTCTCCTGCGTGTCGTTGATCCATACGGCGGTCATATCGGTTCGATGGGTCATGACCTCGGAGGCGGTCGTGTTGTTGAACTCGAACACGTTCTCGATCATCTCGCGCTCATTGGTCTCGATTGCGCCCTTCTCCTCGCCGATGTCCACCATCAGTCGGATCTCCTCCTCAGTGACCTCCTCGGGCGTTGTGTTCGGGTTCACGCCCAACGCCTTGAGCACCACGTTGGTGGAGCCAGAGAGCAGCTTGACCATCGGCGTGAACATAAACGCCATGCCGCACAGGATATCCACGGTGAAGCGGGCGATCTTTTCGCTGAACTGCATGGCCAGGCGCTTGGGCGCCAGCTCGCCCAGCACCAGCGAGAAGTAGGATAGTACCAGCGTAATCAGCACGACTCCTACCGTGTGGCACGTCGCGTAACCCAGCCCCAGGAAGTGGACGCTGACCAGCCAGCCGGCAATCTGCGCGGCGAAATGATTTGCCGCGAACGCACTGCCCAGGAAGCCGGCGAACGTGATGCAGATCTGGATGGTCGACAGAAATCGGGTAGGCTTTTCCACCATGCGCAGCAGCCTCGCGGCGATCTTGTCGCCCTGCTCAGCCTGGCGGCGGATCTTGTTCTCGTTGAGCTGGATAAGCGCGATCTCTGACGCGGAAAATACCGCGTTAACTAATATCAGCGCCAGCTGAAGCAGCAGCGCGGGCCATAGTAACGGTTCCGGGTCGGGTGACAATCAGTGTTCCCCCTTATTTATTCAGCAGCCTCGTGCGCGCCTCCCCAATCCAAGACGGAGCGGGTGGGTTCGTCGGTTGTGTCTGTTATCCATTATACCAGATAGCCCGGAAAGATTCATCTGTTTTTTATGAAGAGAGGATGAAAAGCGGATTAAAAACGCGGCACGGCCTCGGGAGGTGCGCTGCTCGCCCTCGCTACGCTCAACT
>JAISBH010000095.1 GCA_031266295.1 Oscillospiraceae bacterium
GGGACGTCGGCTACGCTCTCCACAAGCTGGAAAGCGATATCCTGCGCGGCATGATCGTCAACGACGGCCAGCGCATTGACGGCCGGGCCCTTGACGAGGTGCGGCCCATCGCCTGCGAGGTGTCCTATCTGCCGCGGGCCCATGGTTCGGCCCTTTTCACCCGGGGCGAGACCCAGAGCCTGGGGGTGACCACCCTGGGCACCAGCTATGACGACCAGCGCCTGGACACCCTGATCGGTGAAAGCTCCAAAACCTTTATGTTCCATTACAATTTCCCGCCTTACTGCACCGGTGAAGTCAAACGCCTGGGCGCTCCAGGGCGCCGGGAAATCGGGCACGGAGCGCTGGCCGAACGGGCTCTCCGGGCCGTGGTTCCGCCTCACGACAAATTTCCCTACACCATCCGGGTGGTCTCGGAAATCATGGAATCCAATGGTTCCTCCTCCATGGCCTCGGTCTGTTCCGGCTCCCTGTCGCTGATGGATGCGGGCGTGCCTATCAAGGCGCCGGTAGCGGGCGTTGCGATGGGTCTTATCAAGGACGCAGATTCCGACCAGGTGGCGGTGCTGACCGACATCCAAGGGTTGGAGGATTTCCTGGGTGACATGGATTTCAAGGTCGCGGGCACGATGAATGGCATCACCGCGATCCAAATGGACATAAAGATCAAGGGTATCGACGAACCGATCCTCAAGCAAGCGCTGAAGCAGGCGCTCGACGGGCGGCTGTATATCCTGGGCAAGATGCTGGAAACGCTGCCGGAACCGCGAGCCAGCCTGAGCAAGTACGCGCCAAAGATAACCTCGTTCATGATCAATCCGGACAAGATCCGCGAGGTCATAGGCAGCGGCGGCAAGGTGATCAACAAGATAATCGCCGACACGGGCGTCAAGATCGACATCGAGGACGACGGGCATGTCTTCATCGCCACGTCCGACGAAGCGGCGGCGAACAAGGCGCGCAAAATTATAGAGGCCATCGCCAAGGACGTGCAGGTAGGCGACGTGTTCATAGGCAAGGCGGTGCGGGTAATGCCCTTCGGCGCGTTCATCGAGTTCGCGCCTGGCAAAGACGGCATGATTCACATCTCTAAGTTATCTAACGAGCGTATCGAGAAGATCGAGGACGCGGTGAAGATTGGCGACGAACTGGAGGTTCGCGTATCCGAAGTGGACAGCCAGGGCAGGATAAACCTGGTGCGCAACGATCTGGTTTACGCAACAGGCGACATAGTGCGCCGTCCGCCGCCGCGCGGAGGTGACCGCGACCACCGCGGCGGACCGCCGAGAGGGCCGCGTCGGCCGTGATTCGGACGGCCCAAATGAAACAAAGGGATCGATAAAATGTACGAGATAAACGAACTGTCGAACGGGCTGCGCGTCATTCGTGAGCGCATCCCGTTCGCGCGCTCTATATCGGTGGGATTGTGGATAGGCACCGGCTCGATGCACGAAACCCCTGAAGAGAATGGCCTGTCTCATTTCCTGGAGCATATGCTGTTCAAAGGCACGGAGAAGCGCAGCGCGCGCGATATCGCCGAGGCGATGGATGCGATCGGCGGACAGATAAACGCGTTTACATCAAAGGAATGTACATGTTACTACGCCAAGGTGATGGACGAGCATGTATCCACCGCGCTGGACGTGATCAGCGATATGGCACTGAACGCCACGCTCAATGAGGTCGAGCTGAACAAGGAACGAAGCGTAATACTGGAAGAGATCGCGATGGTCGAGGACTCGCCAGAGGATCTCGTTCATGACATGCTGACCGAGGCTCTGTTCAAGGGCAGCCCGCTGGCGCAATCGATACTGGGCACAACCGAAAGGATTGAGCATTACACCAGCGGCGATCTGGATAGATACCGCAAGACGCATTACCGCCCGAGGAACGCCGTTCTGGCCGTAGCCGGGCATTATGACGAAGCGGAGCTGGAAAAACTAATCGATCAGTATTTCGGAGGTTGGCAGGGCGGCGATCCGTTCGTCGCGCCCAAGTGCGAGCAGCGATTCAACGCGGTCGCCGTGAAGCGCACGAAGGATATAGAGCAGGTGCATTTGTGCCTGGGGTTTCCCGGAGTCGCGCTGGGCAATCCGGACGTGTACGCGCTGAGTATACTGAACAATCTGTTCGGCGGCGGCATGTCTTCGCGGTTGTTCCAGCGAATCCGCGAGGAACTGGGGATGGCGTACGCAGTGTACTCGTTCCCGACGGTGTTTCCGGGATGCGGTTTATTCACGATGTACGCCGGAACTTCGCTGCAACACGCAGAAGTTGTGCTAAGCCAGCTGCGTAAGGAAACGACGCGGCTGATGTCGGAGGGCGTGCGCGATAGCGAATTCGCAATGGCGCGGGAACAGCTCAAGGGGAGTTATATATTGAGCCTTGAGGGAACCTCAAGCCGGATGTCGAACATTGGACGGAATCTGCTTCTGCTGGGTCGGGTACATAATGAAGAGGAAGTGCTGAAGCGCATCGCGGCTTGCACGATAGATGATGTTATGCGCGTCGCTGGCGACGTGCTGCTGAAGCCTCACGGCGCGGCGGCAGTAGGGCGCGACGCGGATTCACTGCCGACCGACTGGTTGATAGCCTAAGCAGCGTTAGGCAATGGAGCGTATCGGATGAACAGGATTGATGAAAAAGACCGGGCTGGTATATTCGACAAGGTGATCGATCGGCGGGACACCAACTCGCTCAAACACGACGGCATGGCGGAACGCGGTATGCCTGCTGGCGTTCTGCCTTTTTGGGTCGCCGACATGGATTTTGAGGCCCCGCCGGAAGCCGTTCTCGCCGCCACGCGGGCTGCGGCGCATGGCGTATACGGATATAGCATCGCTGGCAAGGGCTACTATGACGCCGCTATAAACTGGCAGAAGACGCGTTTCGGCTGGGACGTCGATCGCGATTGGATCATCACGACGCCGGGCGTGGTGTTCATGGTAGCGTCGGCCGTACGCGCGCTGAGCGAGCCGGGCGATACCATCATGATTCAAAATCCCGTGTACGCCGTGTTCGCTCCCGTGCTGCGCGCGAACGACAGAAAGGTCGTGTCGAGCGACTTGAAACTGGTCGACGGTCGGTATGAGATAGACTTCGATGATTTCGAGAAGGTTATGACCGAGTCGGGAACGAAGATATTTCTGCTGTGCCATCCTCATAACCCGATCGGGCGCGTATGGACGCGCGAAGAGCTGAAGCGGATGGGCGAGATATGCATTGAGCACGGCGTGCTGGTTATATCGGATGAGATACACGAGGATTTCGTGTATGGAGATAAGAGGCATGTACCGTTCGCGGCGGCGGATCCGCTATTCCCGCCGATAACGGTGACGTGCACCGCGCCAAGCAAGACATTCAATCTGGCGGGGCTGCAGGCGTCAAACGCGTTTGTAGCGAATCCGGAGCTGAGAAGGAAGATCAACCGCGCGCTGGACGCGTGCGATGTAGGACTGAACCCAATCGCGATAGCGGCAGCGGAGGCGGCGTACCGTTATGGAGCACCGTGGCTGGAGTCGCTGAAGGAATATTTGCTGGGAAATTATGCGATGCTGCGCGGTGTGCTAGAGAGGGAGCTGCCCGCCGTCAGACCGATGGAGCTTGAGGCGACTTATCTGGCATGGCTGGATTGTTCTGGCTTGGGAATGACTCACGTCGACATGGTCGGAGCGTTTGCGCACAAGGCGAAGGTGTGGCTGAACGACGGCGCGACATTCGGCGCAAACGGCGCCGGGTTCATGCGGATGAACCTTGCCTGTCCGCGATCGACGCTTAACGAAGGGATACTGCGGATCGTCGAGGCGTTTGGTTAGGGGCGCGAGGAACGCCCCCTCTGTCGCTGCGGCGACGCGGCGCATCCGCGCCTTCGGGAAGGGGACTCACGTCCCCCTCCCGACCTCCCCCGGGGCTTGGAACGGGAGAACAGGGAACCGATTGCGCTACGAGATAGACTACCGGAACACAATCAGGATTAACCCCCTCTGTCGCTGCGGCGACATCTCCCCCTAGGGGGGCGATGAGGGTTGTCGATTACGATGTGGTTTGTAAGCAACGTGGAATCGGTTGTACTCC
>JAISBH010000107.1 GCA_031266295.1 Oscillospiraceae bacterium
GCGGCGGTCGAAGGCTAGGCCTTCACCCCGCCGGGTGACGATATACCCTCGCAGCTTCGGGCTTTCGCCTGTCAGCAGGTCGGATATGTCCACCTTCAGCGTCTCCGCGATGTTGAACAGGTGCGAAAATGAAAAGTCCACCTCGCCCGACTCATATGCCGTGTATTCCTCGGCAGTCATGCCGGATTTCTCGGCGACCTGATCCTGCGTGAGCGCGAGGGTCTCACGCAGGTCACGAATTCGGAACGCAATCTCTTGAATCTGGCTCATTGTGATACCTCCGCTTTACAAAAATTATAGGGTATTGGGCGAAATTATAGCGGATTAGCAGAATAATGTCAACGCCGTTCATGAGGGTTTTCATGGATTTTATGGAAGATTATTCAACAATCCCGACCGTTCTCCCTGCCAGAATATGTATAGCCTATGCAGCGCTCGCGTCGCGCACACATACAGCAGTCGCGCGTGATACGCGTCAAAAGGATACCATCGCTCCCCGGCGTCGCAGATGATCACAGCGTCGAACTCGAGTCCCTTCGTATGCGCGGCGGATACCGCGACCAACCCGTTACCGTACGAATCCTCACGCGCGTCGAGTAGGCTGGCGTTCATAGATCGCGGCAGCGCGGCGAATAACGCCTTCGCGCGGGTGAATGTCCTCTCCGTTAGCGCGATGGAATTATACCCTATAGCGCGGAGTTCGCCCACTATATGTTCAATTTTGGCGATCAATCGTCTCTGACTCTCCACTTGCTCGAATATCGGCGCCGCTCCACGGCGCGGGACGGGTTGCGCCGGTTCCGTGCCAGGGATCGGGAATGTGGCGGCGATCTTATTTGCGAGCGTCATTGTCTCGATCGTGTTGCGGTAGCTGACCGTGAGGCTGCGCATTGCCGCGCGTTTCGCGAACGCTTCGTCCAGCAATATATGCCAGTCGCTCAACCCCTGCCGCGCGCGTATTCCTTGGTTCAGATCGCCGACAATCGTGAACGAATCGTGTCCCAGCGCCGACCGTAAGAACCGGAACTGGTATGGCGACGCATCCTGCGCTTCATCTATTACTATGTGCCGAGCCTCAAACTTCGGCAGGCCGGATACTCGCTGTTCTATGGACAGCAGCGGTGCGAGATCAGCGACACGGGCGCGCTTGCGTTCCAATAACGGCAGCGTGCGTTCGGCAATTCTCGTGATCAATTCCCGCTCGCCGTTATTAAGCGGCAGCGTGCCGCACGCGGATCCCGCGAATCTAAGAAAGTCCGCATAAACGCTCATCGGCGCGAGCGTCGGCCATGACGCGCGCGTCTCCTTCAAGAATGTTTTTGCGCGATCCTTTGCTTCCTTGACGCGCTGATCGCGGCTGTTGTAGAGTTCGCGCATCATCGCCTGACGTTCCGGGCTGTCGGACATTTTCGCGGACAACGCGTTCGCGCGTTCGGCGCACGTCGTCTCCAGCCACTCCAGCACGCGGGCGAGAGCGGGCTTCAACTGCCGCTTGATATACTTCTCTACCTCGTCTAACCGACGCGCCAGTGGGAACGGCGACAGTTCCGTCAAGAAAATCTCTTGCAGCCGCTCATGGCTGAACAGCGTTACCGGCCCGAACGTCATGTCCGCGTCCGGCAGCGTTCGCGGTTCCAGATAATCCAGATATGCGTCGATCAATTCCGCAAACCGCAGCGAACCTTGAAATGTCAGCGACTCGACGGTGAGTTCATCCATGTTGGATTCAAGAGGATCGTCGGCGTCAACGTCGTGTTCGAGCGTCGGGGCCTTCTTGCCCAGCAGCGTCCGCGCGAAGTCGGCGAATGTGGTCTGCGATACCTGCTCGACGCCCAGATCCGGCAATACAGCCGCGATGTAGTTCAGGAACATCGGGTTTGGCGCGAGTATCAGCACATGCCGGGGCTGCAGGCGTTGTCTATGCGTATACAGCAGATACGCGACGCGGTGCAGCGCGATAGTAGTCTTACCCGCACCCGCCGCGCCCTGTACGATCAACGCTTGATCGAGCGGGTGGCGGATGACCTCGTTCTGTTCGGCCTGCAGCGTCGTGACGACCTCTCGCAGGCGGTCGCCTCGCGCTTCGCCCAGCACGCCCTGCAGGAACGCGTCGCTGCCCGCTATATCCGTGTCAAATATGGAGATCAGCTTGCCGTCCTGTATGCCGAACTGGCGTTTGAGCGTCAACTCGCCTTCGATCATGCCATCAGGCGCTTCATACTTCATCGGGCCGACCTGCCCCGCGTAATATAGGTTCGCGATCGGAGCGCGCCAGTCCACCACTATCTGCTCATACGTCTCGCCGCGCATCACCCCCCACTTGCCGATGTAGTAGGAGCTAGATTGTCCTTTCTCCAAACCCGCAGCGGGTATAAAGTCCACGCGCGTGAAGTATGGCTGCCGCAACGCCAGTTGCATATTCCGCAGGTTCTGCTCGCGGAACGCATATACGATCTCGGCGACGCCCAGTTCATCGGTATAGCCGCCTTGCGCCTCGACGCTGCGCTGGCGCAGATCGTGCGCCGCTTCATTGAATGATGGTTCCAGTTTGGCGGTCTCGTCGGCGATCAAGGCTAGGGTATCATGAAGATGCTCGCGTTCGGCCGGCTCGTCGGAGTGGCCGATGGAGGCGGGAGTGTCTGCAGCGGTCCGATCATCGGCCACGTAAATACCTTCTTTCATTAATGCGCTTTAGAGCGCGTCCTTTCAGTATAGCATAAGGCGGTGCGTGAATTCAAGAACATGCAAGGCCTCCTTGCGGCTGTTTTAGTTGCTCTCACTCCCAGTATGCCACAAGATCCTTGCTTCCTTTATGTCCTCGTTACCTAGCTCCCGTACCCTAACACTGCTGGTATTTTGTTTATGAAAACCACTCTTGCGTGGTCAGCAAAATCGCGATATACTGTAATGATGCAAGAAAGAGGTGTCGAACATGCAGCATGCATTATCCGAACTATGCACGCAGATGACGGATGCGTATAGCATCCCGGCGGAACAGTTTGAACATGAATCCGTGAAGCGCGGTTTGCGCAACACGGACGGCACGGGCGTTATCGCGGGAGTGACGCGGATAGGCAGCGTGCGCGGCTACCATATGGAGGATGGCGTTCCGGTTCCTGCGGAAGGCAGGCTGTATTATCGCGGCATCGACGTGATGGATATTGTGCGCGCGCACAACAGCGCGGGGACGTTTGGGTTCGAGGAAGTCTCATACCTGCTGCTGCTTGGACGCCTGCCCGACGACAGCCAGTACACATTGTTTAAATCTATCCTCGAGAGCGCGCGGAAATTGCCAGACGGATTTTTTGAGGACATGATACTGAAAGCGCCCAGCGCCAACGTGATGAATAAACTGAGCCGCTCTGTGCTCGCGCTGTACTCTTCCGACCCGTGCCCCGACGATATGTCAAGCGAGAATCTGGTGCGCCAGTCGATCGAATTGATCGCGCGGCTGCCTGTAATCGTAGCGGACGCGTATGCGGTCAAGCGGCATTACTATGACAAGCAGTCGCTGCTGATACATACGCCGGCGGAAGGCTCCGTAGCGGAGAATTTCCTGCATATGCTGCGCAGCGATAATTGTTATACGCGAGAAGAGGCGTTGCTGCTGGATCTTATGCTGATTCTGCACGCGGAGCATGGCGGCGGTAACAACAGCGCGTTTGCTTGCCGCGTGCTTGCGTCCACAGGGACGGATACCTATGGGTGCATAGCGGGCGCGATCAACTCGCTGAAGGGTCCGCTGCACGGTGGAGCGAATCAGAAAGTAATGGAGATGTTTCGCGATATACACGCGCACGTAACCGATCCAACTGACGAGGAAGAGATATATAGATATTTGTGCAAGGTGCGTGACCGAGAGGCGGGCGATCGCACGGGCAAGATATACGGTCTGGGTCACGCAGTATATACCATAAGTGATCCGCGCGCGGTGCTGTTGAAGCAATGCGTAGCGGCGCTGGCTCGCAAGACTGCGCAGACGAACGCGTTCCAGCTGATGGAGCGGATTGAGCGTCAAGGTACGCGAGCGCTCTACGCGAAGCTGGGAACAAAAAAGCGCCTATGCGCGAACGTGGATATGTACAGCGGATTAGTGTATCAGATGCTGGGCATACCAGAGGAGTTATTCACGCCGTTGTTCGCAATCGCGAGGATAGCGGGCTGGTGCGCGCATCGCATAGAGGAGGCACTGACAGGCAACCGTATAATTCGTCCCGCCTACCGCGCGATGATGGAGCGTACAGAGTACGTCGCGATGGATGCGCGGTAGTTGAACATGTGTACGGCACAGCCATCTCTGCGCGTTATGGCGTAAGGGTCAATTATATGTGCGGCTCACCCTCGCGCAACCCAACCCTGCGTAATACTCGTTTGTCTGTTGCGGCGGGATGCTGTTCGGTTTGCGGATCGGATGCGCCTCAAATTACTGGCGCCCCGCCACTATGACGTAAGTTGACAGATTCCTCGTATAATGTAGTCAGGTTATCGCGGAGACAAAACCTGCGAGAGCCGGTACAATAGCGGAGGGCGGAGGGTTCAAGTTTCGCACCCTGCAATGCTACGCAGGGCGGGGCACGATTAGAAGCCTAACCGGTTGTTAGGCTTCTTTTTCGCTATTACTATGATGCTATAGCGCTCGCCGCCAGCATTATACCTTCTTGGTCTTGCCCGCCCGCGTCTTTGTCTTTGCCACGGGTTTTACTTCCTCAATCTCAGCGGCGACCGTCTTCGCCTTCCTAATCTTTACGGGAGCGACGGCCACTGCCTCCGCAGCATTGACAGGCTTGGCTTTTTCGGGCTCGACAGCTGGAACGGAGTCGCCGTACTTCTTGCGTACCTTGCGCTTCGCCTCGGGGACGGCGGCGACGTCGGCGGGATTCACGGGTTCCTTTACCGGAACGAACGGTGTGGACGGCTTCCGGACCGGTTTGGTTTTGGGTTTATCCTCCTCGACAGGCTCTGGCGCGGGTTTAGGCGGGTGTGTTATGGCCTTGGTCGGCAGGGGTTCGGCGATGATCGGCTTGGATTTGGATTTCGCGACGGGTTTCACTGCTTGAACCGCGCGATTCTCGGCGTCTTTGGCCTTCTTCGCCTCTTTAACTTCTTTAAACTCTTTCGCTAGTAATGCCTCTTTAGCCTCTTTTGTTTCTTTTGCGTTCGACTTGGCGGTATCGGAGACGGCCTTCTTGAGTTCCTTGGCGTTCCTGTCGGCGATCTTTTCGTCGGTCTCGTTGACTGCATCAGGCGCGGAGTCGATATCTGCATCGTCTTTCACGGCGGACATCTTCACAACGACCTTGCCGTATTTGAGCAGGTAGATATCCTCCTGCATAGCTTTCGTAAGGTATTTCTTGATATTTTTCTTGAAATCCGTCACGGTCAGCTGCATTAAACAGTCCTCCTTATTATGTACCTATTTGCAAAGATATGCTCAATACGTGCGATTATTCACGGCGCGCAAACATTTCGTTCTGTTTAGTTGGGACGCGCCATAAAAT
>JAISBH010000146.1 GCA_031266295.1 Oscillospiraceae bacterium
GACAGCGACTTGGATCATGTCGTTGATCTTTTGAACGACCGTCCCCGCAAGTGCTTGGGCTGGCTCTCTCCTAGAGAAGCCTTCTTCTCCATGTGTTGCACTTGACTTGACAATCTGCCGGTCCGGGACAGAGTCCCGTAAACTCCCGTGTACCCCCATCGGGGGGAAGGGGGGCGTTCCTCGTCCCAACGTTCCACCGTTCCAACCCTGCGCCCCGCCAGTGAAAATGCTATAGGGCAGTTGACAACTTACATCATAGTGGCGGGGCGCGACAAACTTAAAGCGCATTCGGTTCGCAAACCGAACAGCGTCCCGCCGCAGCGACTCGTGCGGCAAACGGACGCAAACCATATGTTAGCGCCGCAGCTCGTCCCCCCTCCCCTCCCCGCCGTCCGCATCCGCCGCTACATCAGCGATCCATTGCCGGCTCAGCGCCTGAACCGCGCCGAACAACACGCTGGGCAAGGTTGGGTTCACGAACTGTATGTCGGGTAGATTAAGGGGGGCGTTACTAATGATCCGCCTAAGCGCGGCGATAGTCAACCGGCGGAAGTAGTCGATGTCGCTGCTCTCGGTCGCATACAGGCACTCGATCACTATGCGCGTGGGATCGAGGCACCACATCATGTTGTATATCATCTGCGCAAGCCGCTCCGACAGCGCGGCGTAAGCGCCCTTCTTCGCGCCTTCTAGCTGGTACGATTGAATCTGTTTGAGCAGGTTGGCGGTTGGCGCGTCGGGATTGACGCCAGGCAGACGGCTTGCGAACGCCTTAATCGTCAGCGCGCTTTCATATGACGCGTCCGACCCACCAGACGCGCCCAAAGTCCCCGGCCTGCCAAACCCGCCGACCGTCTGCCCGAAATCCCCGGCGACGGCGTTCAGCCCACGCAGCACCTCGCCTTGATATGCTACCGCGCCGCCGACGCCCTCGCCCATGTATATGTATGAGAGCAGATCGCCTCGCCGTGCGTCGCGGTTAGGCAGGAACGCGCGTATGGACAGCTTTACGTCCTCCTCGACGAATACGTTGCGGCATGGTATAGCGCCTCGGATCGTTTCCTTTATATGGATGGCATTGAGGGCGGGTATGCGTGCGTTGCGCACCGTGTCGGTTGCTATGTCATACGGACCGGGCGTGATTACCGCCGTGCCCAGTGCGCCCGCAACGCCGTCCATCCCGCGCACTCGAGCGAGAAAGTCCTCTAGGTTCCGCTCGTAAGATTGGGCGTCGTCGTATGTGTGAATGAGTTCGGGGACGCGAGGTTCGGCGTTCAGCTTCAGTTCCACCGCGCGGAAGTTGAATCCGGTCAGATTGATAACGAACCAGCCGCATCTCTCGGAGGTTGGCTCGATCCACTGCACGCGCCGTCCAAGTGGCCGACGCGTTTTCTCCATATCAAGCTCCTGAGTGATTGAGAGGGCGTGCCTCTCGTCCAGCATCGCGACGAAACTGGAGATCGTCATCAGGCTCAGCCCTGTCTCATCGGCGAGGGATTGGCGCGTCGCTTGTTTTTGTCGGACCAGCGCGTTCCATACGGTTTCCAGGTTGCGGCGGCGAATGGCAGTCTGTTCCATTTTAATTACCCATTGAGGCGGCGTTTGTGATGGCGAAATCCGCGAAGGCGGAACCAATAAACTCGCCCAGCCGTTCAGCCTCTCCCGCCAGCGCGGGCAGCCGCTTGTATAGGAAGAACGCGTCGAACGAGGCGTATTGACCACGCTCGACGTCGGCTCGCGATGGCAGGTAGCCTAACGGTTCCTCCAGGCAGCCCAGCGTCAAAACGTCCTCGCCCAGCACAGCCCGAGCGTTTATGCCCGTTATGATGAACGTCTCGAACGGCAGCGCGATAATGGGGATTCCGCCCAGCGTGACGCACACCGTTTCGACCGACTCGCTGTCAGGCAGCGAGCCCTCTCTATTCAGTTTATCCAGCATGAAATCACCCCAGGCACGCGCGACGTCCGCCTGCCCGCTCATCGCCGCCGTATCGACGGCGCGGTTTACGATGGCGCGAATTCCGCCTTCATCAACGTTTATCATGCGCAGTTGGAATGACGCGCGTTTTGATGAGAGTGACAGAGGAAGGGCGCGTGGTTGTGACCGGAACGCGTGATAGATGGACTCGGCGTATGCCTGAATCAGCGCGTGTCGATCCGCGCCCTTTGGCACGATCGGATCGACGTCCCCGCACGCGCCGTTGAGATACAGGCAGTGCTGGCCATCGGCCTCGAACAGCCTTCGCACGTGTCCTGGATAGTCGGGCGACACGGCGGACATTCTGCCGCTGAACACAGGGTGACACGCGTGCGAGGCTATCACGATGTCTGGGGCGTTATCGCGTTTGATGAGGAACCCGCGCGCGGTTCTGTCAACAGGCCCGCCGTTGTCGGAGCGGTTGTATACATGACCATCGATGGTCGCTTTACGGTAATCCAGCGACAGTACGGGTTTGGCGTCCGCGATCGCTCCGATACAAGCCTCCAGTATCCGAGGCGCGAGCGTTGCGACATACTCGGGTGAAACCTCGCCGCATCCGGTATGATACTTGATCGCGGGGCCGGTATGGGTGTGCACGCTTACTAGCATCACATGATCCAGCGCTATACCGCACTGCGCCGCGAGCGACTCGAGCACCGCCCCGCAAACGTCGCGGGACAGGCCGAGCAGGTCGCAGGATATGACGATTACCCGCTCCACGCCCGAATGCAGATAGACCGCTACGACGCTTAGCGCGTCTTGGACGCGCTCGGCCTTGCGGGCGAGGAAATAGCCGTATCCCGCCAGTTCCGTTCCGATGGGCGGGGTGATATCAGCGCGGCCATACCCTGCATAGAAAGGCGGGGTAACGTGCGGGACGGGATCATCGTTATCAAGCGGCGCGGGATCTACGCCGTCACGCAGCGCCGTATACATGGAATCATTCGGTATGGTATCCATCATTACCTCCGAAACGACATTGATTGACTTACCCAGCGCCGCGAACGCGATCAGCGCGGCGCCAGCCTCTGGCGGCAGCGCGGTGTTTCTGAAATGGACGCCAGGTGAGAACACGCCCAGTCTCGCGTAGAATTCTTCGCGGGCACGAGGATTGTTGCGGAAGACGCCGCCATGAAGGTATACGCCGAGTCCGGGAGTATGCTGTGCGAGCAGTGACGCGCATGAGTGCGCCAGCTCATTCAGGTGTTTATCTACAATCGCCATGGCTGCGGGGTCGCCATACGTCCACGCGGCTTCGAGGGTGAAACGGCCAAACGCCGCAATCCCTCGGCGATCCATATCTCGATTATACAGGCGATCCAGTATCCCGGCGGCGTCCGTGTCAAAGAAGCACAGCGCGTCGTGGAGCAAACGGGCGCTCCCGCCGTTTCCCTCGTTATATGAGAGGGCGGCGCGGACGCCGTCAATGGCCAGCGAGTAGCCGCTGAACGGATCGCCTATCAGGCTGCCCCAACCCAAGGCGGTATGTTCGGCGCCCGCCGCGTCACGCAGGTAGGCGAGGGCGCCCGTGCCCGCGATGACGACCATGCCAGGCTGTCCGAGTGCGGCGCCAGTCAACGCGGCGCGCGCGTCACTGAGCAGCGTCACCTTCTCCACAGGGAACACGCCGCCGCAGAATCGTTTCGTAAACGCGCCGTCCGCATCCCGGTTGAGGGCGGATGATCCGACGGCCAGCCGCGCGTAACCACATTCGCCGCACTGTTTAGGCGATTGTTCGCCGCACCGTTTCAGCAGCCGCCCGATAAGGACGCACAGATTCTCCCTCGCCGCCTGAAAACCTATCGTATTCGAGTTAAGGCTGGCTTCCAGCGTCTCGCGCGCCAGAAACCGACCGTCCATGTCAAACGCGGCGGCGGTGGAGCGTGTCCCTCCGCCGTCTACGCCAATTATTATATCATCATATTTGAACATATCGCCGCCCACGCCAGTCATTATATCACCACGCATGACATATTGCCACCCAATCAGAACTGGGGGGTGACGTATACGTTGTAGAATTGCATACCCAGCTTGCGGGCAGGCGGCAGCGGCGTCTCGTCCAGCTCGGCTATGCGAGGCAGCTCGCCTGAGGTGAAGCGGCGCAGGGTGTGCGCGACGTCGTCCAGCCGGGCGATCACAGAGCCGTAACGATGAACCATAACCTCCCAGCCATTGCGCTTGAACGCGGACTCCCATTGCGCGCGGTGAACGTTGACCAGGGCGTGGTATAGCCCAATCAGTATGGGTATGCGGCGGTCCGCTATATCGATCAGCTGGGACTTGTCGGATAAATCATAAGCGCTGCGGATGTCCTGAATGAGACGCGCTTTCGCCGCCGCTATCTCAAACAGGAGATCGGCGTAGCGCACTTCGTCGCGGTCCGGCTGTTTGGCCAGCGTCTCACGCGCCCACGTGTATGCCTGGATGCGCTCATTCAGGTTAGACTTCTCCGATATGAGGGGATACAGCGGATCGCAGTATATGAGTCCCTTGCCCGTACGCCGATCCTTCGCGCCTTCGTAGAACGCGCCGAACGCGCGGTATGTCTCTGCAGTCAAACCTGTCAGGAAGGCTCCCATATCCTCTATCTCTTTTATCATTTCATCGGGGTCGCAATCGGGTCCGCGCCAGCAGAATTCGGAGAATATGGGCAGCTGGTTGGACGCCAGAAAGTGGTTGGTTTCCTGACCGTCGTCGCCCCAGAGCGTGGCCAGCGCGGTGGATATGTTATGCCGGGCGCACACGCGCAGGGCGGGGAGCATAGTGGCGTACGTCAATTCCACCTGAGGCAGGAAGCCTGACCATGTCCATATACCGCCCGCGAATACTATGGGTCGCTTCATGCGCTCATGTTCGGTCAGCATGAACTCATACATGTCCTCGTCCGTGTGATAGTAGTCCCAGTACGCGAAGGACACGTCGGGCAGGCTGTCAATCACAGACTGAGGGATGTTTACGTCCTTGTCGTAGTACTCGCCCGTCTTGGAGCCAAGGCGGAAGAACATATCGCTCCACATGATGGGTTTGAAACCGTGCTTATTGCAAAGCGCGACGACCTTTGTCAGATGGCGATTCAGCATCTCGAACCGATCGACCAGACCGTGGCGTTCAAAGTATCGCGCTAGACCGACGCCGTGCGCCTCGTCCATGCCGATGTGGATACTCCGGGACGTGCAGCATGAGGCCAGCGCCGCGAGCATCCTGTCTATCAGTTCGTAGGTCTCGGGGTCGTCTATCATCAGACAATACTGCGTATCCTTCAGATGATCGGACGGCGCCCATTGCAGGAAGTTACCCAGATGCGCCAGCGTCTGAATGCCCGGTACCAGCTCCACGCCGAACCGCCGCGCGTACGCGTCCATCTCGCGCAGCTCATCCCGCGAGTATCTGCCGCGCAGGTATCCGAAGTAGGG
Source organism: Oscillospiraceae bacterium (assembly GCA_031266295.1). Classification (GTDB taxonomy): domain Bacteria; phylum Bacillota; class Clostridia; order Christensenellales; family Aristaeellaceae; genus BNUH01. Next base: position 5,395 of record JAISBH010000146.1, read on the forward strand.
AAACTCGGGCACCTCGTACGTATCCTCGGTGTAGAGCATCAACATGTTCATGCCTAGCGCGGCCAACTGTCGGATGTACCGCTTGACCGCGTCCGTCGTCATCACACCGCCGCGCGACATATCCAGGTAAGCGCCGCAGTTCTCAAAATGGCGCTTTTGTCGGACGCTCCACCGTGATTCCCCCTGCGAGACGGCGCGCGCCAGCAGGAAGTATCCGCGAGCAACCGCCGTGAGGTCGCAGGCCTCTATCTCCGCCTTGCCATCCCTCAACGTGACGGTCAGGCCTTCGCCCTGTTTCACCTGAATATCAGGAACGCTCCGGCAGTTTGTCAGCTCAAATATCGCGGACTTGATCTCGTTTATGTTATCTACATCAAACATAATGAACACCTCTCGATTGTTGTGATAGATACATGGATTCGACATCCGCCGATTGACTCCTGCTTTTTAAAATGACTTTAGAAAATCTCTTTAGAAAGTATTGCATATTACTCTGGGTTGTGCTAAAATGTGCGGCATAGACGCGGATGAATCAATACGGGTTGAAGTGAACTGGTGCGGGTTGGATGGATCGGCGTAATTCGACGTATAGTTTGTGTATAGATTGGTTATGGGCGCAATCAGTTATGATGGGGGTGGATGTATGCATCGCGCCGCCGCGACGCGATCGCTATCTGCCAGCGCGAAACCCAGACGGCGGGGGCTGGGCTTGCTGCTGGATGATTTCGAGTTGATACTGCTCTCCCTGCCCAGCATACTGTGGTATCTGGCGTTCTGTTATGCGCCGCTGTTCGGTCTGGTCATAGCGTTCAAGAACTATAAGGTCGCGCCGGGTAAGGGTTTTTTATACAGTCTGTTTGTGCGCAGCAAGTGGGTCGGGTTCAAGAACTTCGAGTTTCTGTTTAAGTCGCCGGATGTGGCGATAATATTCCGCAACACTATCGGTTATAATTTAGCATTCATTCTGATCGGATTGGTTCTGCCCGTCACTCTTGCTATACTTATATCCCAGGTGCATTCGTCCAGACTGGCGAAGGGCTGTCAGACCGCCATGTTCCTGCCTCATTTCTTAAGCTGGGTGGTCGTGAGCTACTTCGTTTACGCGTTCCTCGCGACGGATCGCGGACTGATTAACAGCCTGCTGAAGTCGGTAGGCGGCGAAACGATTACGTGGTACCAGCGTCCCGAATATTGGCCGTTCATACTGGTGTTCCTCAACACATGGAAGACAGTCGGATACTCTATGGTTGTTTATCTGGCGTCCATCACTGGGATTGATCAATCGCTGTATGAAAGTGCGGTTATCGACGGCGCGACTAAGTGGCAGCAGGTCAAGGGGATCACTCTGCCTATGCTCAGACCCATCATATCGATACTGTTCATAATGAACGTCGGGCATATATTCAGTTCCGACTTCGGCCTATTCTACCATGCGACAAGGGACTCAGGCTCATTGTCCGCCGTCACGCAGACGATTGACGTGTATGTGTACAAGGCGCTGATGGAGCGAAGCAATTACGCGTACGCATCGGCGTCCGGGCTGATGCAGAGTGTGCTGGGGTGTGTGATGATTGTCGCGTCGAACTATATAGTGAAGCGGATAGATCCAGAGAGTGGGTTCTTCTAAGCGCAGGCGCGCTGGACGCTAGTGCTAGTAAGGTGCGGCCACTCGCGAGGCGCAGTTTTATCCGACGATTTTATAAAGCGCATTTATAAAAAGGATGGATAAACGCTATGCGCAGCGCATCCTGCATCCCAACCTGAATCCCAATAAAAAGGCGGTTGTAAAGCGGTCATGAAAGCAGCGAAGAAACCCTGGGTATTCAACAAGGTCGGACCGATCCCTAACGCCCTTATATCGGCGCTGTTCATTGCGCTCGCGCTGGGGACGCTGCTGCCGCTAGTGTTCGTGGTCGTCATATCCTTCTCGTCCGAGGCGTCGATCGTTGCGAAAGGTTATTCGTTTATACCGATGGAATGGTCCACCGCTGCGTATGATTACCTGCTGGATACCAGCAACTATATCGGGCGCGCGTTCGTTAACTCTATCGGAATCACCATTACGGGAACACTGCTGGGATTGATGCTCATCAGCACGCTGGGGTATACCATATCGCGGCCATCGTTCCGGCTGCGCGGGGTATACACGGCGTTCATATTTATCCCGATGATGTTTTCAGGCGGGCTGGTTTCCACGTACATGGTAAACACGCAGGTATTCGGGCTTAAGAACACATACCTGGCTCTGATACTGCCCGGCGCGTGCTCAACATGGTACGCTATCATAATGCGCACGTTCTTCCAAACCACCATCCCCGACTCGATCATCGAGTCCGGCAAGATCGACGGCGCTTCCCAACTACGGATATTCGTCAGGCTGGTGCTGCCCATATCACTGCCAGTGATAGCAACCATCGGTCTGTTCCTGACATTCGCGTATTGGAACGCGTGGTATGGCGCGATGCTCTACCTGGATTCCAGCCACCGTGATCTGTATCCGCTGCAGTACGTGCTCGTAAGCATCCAGAACAGCATATCGTTCATGGCGCGGAACGAGGAATATTTTACATCGGAGATCACCAAGACGATCCCGACGGAGTCCTCACGCATGGCGATCGTTACGGTTGTTGTGCTTCCCATCGCCTGCTCGTACCCGTTCTTCCAAAGGTATTTCATCAATGGACTGACAATCGGAGCGGTTAAGGGATAGATTTAGTGATATCAACCACGCCGCGCGTGGCTGACATAATCGTCCGGCAATATTAAGGAGGAGACATAATGAAGAAGGTACTGTTAGCTGTACTGGCTCTGTCGCTGATGCTGACCGCGACTGCGGTTCCAGCAACGGCGGCCGACTCGACCAACCTGATCTGGTGGGTCTACACATCCCAGGACACGCCCATCGACGCCCAGATGGTCGAGGACGCGGCCAACGCGGTCAGCGCCGAAAAACTGGGCACCACCGTCACCATATCCTACAAGCTGCCCGAGCAATCCAGCCTGTCGCTGATGTCGGGCGAGTATTATGACATGACCTTTACGTGCGAGTGGGTGTCGCCCAGCTTCATACAGAGCGCGTATGACGGCTACTACGCGGACCTGACCGACTTGCTGCCTGCAGTGGCTCCCGATCTGTACGCAACGCTGGAATCTGAGGTGTGGGACGCGGCGCGCGTCAATGGCCGTATATACGCCGTTCCCACGAAGAAGGATATAGCGTCAGAGATGTTCTGGCGTCTGGACAGCGATTTCTACGAGGGCGAGCTGGGTTGGACGATCCCCGAGGAGGTTTCGTTCGACGAGCTGGAGACCTACCTGGCCGCGTTCAAGGAAGCGCGTCCCGACGAATACGCGATCTACATGTCGCGCAGCGGTCTGAGCAACTTCACCAACTTCGCTCAACGCGTAGTGGGCTACTACCTCGTCGTGCCATATGAGTACGCTGGCGCCGACAAGGGCACTACCATCATCCC
>JAISBH010000100.1 GCA_031266295.1 Oscillospiraceae bacterium
TTATATCCGAAGGCTATTACTATGCCTCGTGATATACCCCATAGCGCTTTATCGCCTTATCTAGCTCGTCAATATACAGCTGCGCCTGGGCCGTCAGTTTGATCGAATCATGGGCGATCCAACCGACCTCGATATAGTCGTCGACTTGCAGCGGAACGGCCGCGATCCCATTCCCGTTAAGATCCGCGCTTATCACGCCTGACGAGATTGTGTAGCCGTTCAACCCGATCATCAGGTTGAACATGGTCGCCCTGTCAGTCACCTTGATACTCTTTTTATGGGATTCAACGCTCAATATCTCCTCTGAAAAATAGAAGGAGTTGTTTTCTCCCTGCTCATATGAAAGGCACGGGTAATCCTCCAAATCCTCCGGCGTAACATACTCATACCGCGCCAGCGGACTGGATGAGCCAGTAAAAATGTGAGGTTTCGCGATAAACAGGGGATGAAACGCAAGCCTGTTGTCCCGAAGCAGTTTTCCCATCACCTTGCGGTTGAACGGATTCAGATAGAGAACGCCTATCTCGCTGCGCAGCGTCTTAACGGATTCCACGATATCATGCGTTTCCGTTTCCCTAAGCGTTAACTCATATTCATCGGTATTGGTCTTTTTTACCATATTGACAAACGCGTTTACCGCAAAAGCATAATGCTGGGCGGACACGGAAAAAACGCGCCGGGCGGGCTTTTTGCTGGTATAACGCTGTTCCAGCAGACTGAACTGTTCGTTTACCTGACGCGCGTATCCCAGAAACTCCACTCCATCCTGAGTGAGCGCAACGCCCTTTGGCGTGCGGGTGAACAGCTCTACCCCAAGCTCAGCCTCCAAATCCTTAAGCGAGTTCGACAAGCTCGGCTGGGAGATAAACAATCCTTCCGCAGCCTTATTAATCGAACCTCGGTTTACGGTTTCGATGAAATATTTGATCTGTTGCAGCGTCATAACGCATTCCCCCTCGATACTGTTACTCCTCGTGTCCCGGCAGGAACGCGACGTCCGACTCCGGTATCGTTTGCACATCCGCCAAGCGCTTCTGGATCGCCTTGGATCGCTTCGCCGCACCCTCAATAGACGTCGCCGCCTGCTGCAGCTGCGACTGCGTCTTATCCAGCAGTACGCTGAATCTCTCAAACTCGGCGCGCACCGTCCCCAGCAATTGCCATACTTCGTTGGAACGCTTCTCTATAGCCAGCGTACGAAAGCCCATCTGCAGGCTCTGCAGCAATGCGAACAATGTCGTAGGACCCGTGAGTACGATTTGATAGTCGCGCCGCAGCCGTTCGACTGTGTCGGCGTGGCGCAGCGCCTCCGCGTAAAGCCCTTCGACCGGGACGAATAGTATCGCGAAGTCTGTCGTAACAGGAGGATTTACGTACTTGGCGCGGATACGCTTGCCCTCGCGCAGCAACGCTTGATCCAGCGCGCGCGCCGCCTCGTCGATTGACGTAATATCGCCCGCCTCGCTGGCGTCGACCAATCGGCGGTAATCCTCTAATGGGAATTTGGAATCTATAGGCAGCAGCACGCTTGAGCCATCGTGGCCAGGCATCTTCACCGCAAACTCGACACGCTCCGCTGTCCCCGACTTTACTGCCGTGTTCACCTCATACTGACCCGGCGCGAACACCTGCTCTAGCAGCGCGCCCAGCTGCACCTCTCCCCAGATGCCGCGCGACTTGACGTTAGACATAACCTTCTTGAGATCGCCTACGCCTTGCGCCAATTGCTGCATTTCGCCCAGGCCTCTATGCACTTGTTCCAGCCGTTCGCTGACCCGCTGGAACGACGCGTCCAGCCGCGTAGTCAGCGTCGCGTCCAGCTTCTCGCCGACCGTGCGACGCATCTCATCCAGTTTGTTGTCCAGTGTGCGCGCGACTCGCTCCATCTGGCGGTCATACGCGCCCAGCCGCTCCTCAACGCTTAAACTCAACCGCTCCATGCGCCTCTCGTCGCCCTCGCGCATCGCGCGCAGCGTCGTTCCGAACGAGTCAAGACCCGTCTGCGACGACTGGCTGAGCGCGCCGAAGCCTACCGCCATCCGTTCCTGCAGCAAAGAGAATCCGTCGGCAATCCCTCCCGCCTGCTCGAACCGCGCCTGCCTCGCGTCGACGGCCTGCCGCTCTCCAATAACGCGCATCGTCTCGGAGAGACGGCGCACCGCAGCCTCCGCCTTTATTACACGCCAGACCGAGACCCCCACGGCCGACGCGGCCAGGGCGACGATCACCCACACGATTACTTCCACTGCTCACACCTCAAATATTCTTCTTAAGTAATCCAGAGACGACCGCAGCGCGTCTTCGTCGCGCGTCAAGGCGCTGTACGGCTCCAGTATAATATCCCCACGATAATCCATCGACCGCAGAACGTCCGCTAGCCTACGGAAATCGTACACCCCTTGCCCCGGCAGCACCGAGCGGCCATGCTCGTCTTTATCCAGCACGTGTACGTGACGCAGCCGCGAACCCATAGCCTGGACATACTCGACGGGATCCCACCGCGTCTCAAGCGCCTGTTTCGCGTCCATGACAAAACCCAACGGCGGGCAGACCTCGGCGGCTTCTATCGCGCGATCCGGCGCGTTCACAATACACCAGCTAACGTTCTCCCAACATAATTGAATACCCCGCTTGGCGGCCATACCGACGGCGTACGCCAGCGCATCCGCCCATTGGGCGATCGGCCTGCGCTCGCCGCGTATCGACATCGGACCATGGTACACATACAGTTTAACGCCCAGTTCCGCGCCGGCGTCGAGAGCACGCGCGAAGTTGTCTATGCCGTCCGCCACCTGATGCCTCGATTGCCCCAGCAGATCCGTTTCAAAGTGCTGCACGCGCGTATGCATCGACACCGGATCCATGCCATCCAGGCGCGACTTGAGCTCGCGTCCAAACGCCGTCGAGTATTCGCAAAACGACTCAAAGAACACCTCGCAGCAAGGCACGCCGAATCTGTGCATATAGCTGAGCGCGTCCTCGGTCTCCATTACACCGTAGTACATCCCGGTCGTCAGTCCAACACGCATACAATATCCTCCGTCGTTGTTTCATATCTACCAATTATTATCAGCATCTCATAGTGATTATTTATTTATCCTCAATCGTTCTATTTATATGATACCATATATGCTAGGCCTTTTACCATGGCTGATCGCAGCGCTAGGCGTCAAAATCGCACGCGCTAATCCATCCTGGGTGGATGCACTGTTTGCCGAGCGCTGGTATCCGTTCCTGGTTAAGAATATAACGATTATGAGGAATGTTGCAATCCCGGTCGCTCCTATATTGGTTGCGTTTGCGGCGGCATGGTGCGTCATCGGGTTGATTGCAGCCGCCGCGCGCTCGCTGAAATCTGGCGGCTACGGGCCGATACTCAAGGCCATATATCGGCGTGCCGCCGCCGCCGGGTGCGCGTACTTGCTGCTATACGCGCTGTGGGGCGCGCAGTATTCGCGCTCGCCGATAAGCCCCTCCGCCGTTTCCCCCGGCGCGCGCGATACCGCTGTCTCCGCCATGGCGTCGGCAGCATTAAGCGCGGACAATTCACTAGCGCGGCAGTGCGAGGAGTGGATCCGCCAGGCGAACTGGCTGTACCCTCTGGTGCGCGCGTCCAGTGTGAATCGCTCCAAAGCGCCGGAGGACATACTCGCGCGCGTGCCGTCCAACTTCGAGAGGGCGCGGTCCGCGCTGCCGCACGCCATTAACGTTCCGATTCCGACGCCCAAACCGCTGGGTTTCGACGCGTTTTTTTCTAGTCTGCTTATCGAGGGACTGTATTCCCCGTTCACGTTTGAGACGCTGGTGAATACCTCCATACCTGAAATTGATCTCCCGTTCGTCGCGTGCCATGAAACCGCGCACGCGCTGGGTTACGCGCGTGAGGAGGAAGCAAACCTAGTCGCCGCGATCGTCTGCGCCGAGTCGCCTGATCCTGTGTTCCGCTACAGCGGCGTAATGAGTTCGCTGCGGTACGGCCTGTCAGCGCTTGCTTCTCGCGATATAGGCGCGTACTGGCCTGTGTTTGACCAAATGGACGGTAATGTACGCGCGGATTTCATCAACCGCCAGCAATATTGGCGGCAGCGCCAGGAAACGCCCCTGGCCAAGCTCGCCGCGCGCGCGAATGATCTGTTTTTGATGAAGGCCGGCGGCGAAGCGGACGGAGCGCAGTCGTATGGGAATGTGGTTGAGCTGCTTAGGGGATGGGGGAAAGAATAATCGTCAGGATATACAACAGCAATTACGAAGTTACCCCCCTCTGCCGCTGCGGCGGCATCTCCCCCTAGGGGGGCGATGAGGGTTGTCGGTTACGATGTGGTTCGCAAGCAATGGGGGACGGGTTGCGCTACGAGATAGATTATCCAGGTAAAACCGGCGATCCGAAGCCGGTAGAATGTGTATCACGATGGTCCAGGCGAAGCCTGGTCAGGATTCGAAAGGGCGGATAGCCCTTCGCAGGGTCCGGGACAGAGTCCCGAAACCCCCGTTTCACCCCCCATCGGGGGGAAGG